>CAYPKB010000019.1:0-13030 GCA_964411185.1 uncultured bacterium | reverse complement strand
CTTGCCAGTTTTCTGTTTACCTGCAGCTCTTTCAGATCATTATATACTAGATAAATGGGAACATGAATTTTAGGGTATTCATACTCTCCTTCATATCCTGCAATTTTAGGTATAGCCATGATAACTTCCTCTTGACTTACCTTTACCTCTCAAAAAAATAGAAAGCAATAGTTTATCATTTATTATACAAGTTTGCTATGTCATGGAATCGCTGAAATACCTTTGGAGACAGGAATAAGATCTGATACAGGAGCCAAAATACCCTTTTTGGCTATAGGTAAGTTTTCCGGTAAAGATGAAAGAGAGGAAGTCATAGATTTATTAGGATTTTGTGTCCATTTAATCTCATAAGCAAATAATTTTCCCCCTGTTTCCATGATTAGATCCACCTCCATCCCTTGCAGTGATCTATAGAAATGGATATTGCAAGGACAGTCTGCAGCGGAAAGCTTTTTTACTATTTCCATAATTACCATATTTTGAACCTCCCCCTGGCTTTAGCCATGTGGAGGTTCAAAATTTCTAAACATAAGTTTTGATTTTTTTAGAGAAAAATTATCAGTATTTAGAAAAAAAAAAGAGTTCTTTTAAGATCGGTTCCACTGCTTTCTAATAGCTTGAGCGCAGATACCAAAAGCACAGGCTACATTGATGGAATTCTTCTGTCCGAATAGAGGGATATCGACTAAGTAATCTGCCATTTTAAGGAGCTCGTCAGATACTCCGAATTCCTCATTTCCTACGACCAATGTAAAGGTGTCGGGAAAGATAAAGTCACTGACAGAGATAGCATCAGATGCGGTATCAAGTATAATAATGGGTTTTGGTAGAAGAGAGAGATCTTCCAGTTTTTCACAAGGAACCATCTCATAGCTTCCCATAGAGGTTTTTTGTACTTTGGGATTGTCAGTAAAGGGGGTATTTTTCCCAAAGTAGATCTTACCGAGCCGCAGAGCTTCTGTAGTTCGCAAGATGCTTCCCACATTGTAAGCAGATCGTAGATTATCTAAATAAAGGTGACAATTACCAAACTCACAAAGGGGATCGCGGTCACCTCTACGAATATGGGGTAGGAGATTGTGTTCTTTCAGAATTATATTTGCTTTACGAAGGTGTGAGTGATAACGATCTGAGATAGCAGAAAGAGAATATGCCTTCATAGGGATTTCTTCGATCCAAGAGATAAGTTTTTCATACTCTTGGATCTGTTGCTTAAAATCTTTTTGATCTAACTGCTTTTCATAGATTTCACGGAGAATTTCTGCGCATTTTTTATGCCGAAGAGGATTGTCTAATCGTAAGAATTTGTATTTGGTGAAACTCTTCATGCTCTGCACGCAAGCCAATCATCTAAAGTACCATTATAGACAATCAGGTCATCTCCTTCAAAGATGATTAATTTTTTTGCAAAGCCTGAAATTAAATCTCTATCATGGCTTGCGACAATGGCGGTTCCTGGAAATTCTTCCAGACCCCAAGCAAGAGCAGAGACAGCTTCCAAGTCCAAATGGTTATTGGGTTCATCTAGGATGAGTGTGTTGGGGTTTTGAAGCATAAGTTGTGCCAAGATAAGTCTTGCCGTTTCTCCGCCAGAAAGAGCGCGTAATGATTTAAAAGCATCATCTCCAGAGAAAAGGAGTTTGCCCAACACTCCTCGAACATCTTGGTCATAGGCTGTACTGTTGTTCTCTTTTAGATAGTCAAAAAGGTTGATATCAAGACTTTTGTCTACCAGTTCTTGGTGGTTTTGGGGGAAATACCCAAGTTCTACATTATGGCCATATTGGATTTTTCCACTATCAGGAGGGATAACTTGTGCAAGCATTTTGAGAAGTGTAGTTTTTCCTTTTCCATTGTTTCCGATCACTGCAATTTTGTCTCCCCGGTGTATCTCACAAGAGAAATTTTGGATAACGGAGAGATCGTCATATCTTTTCCCCAACTTTTTTGCTTCTACTACAATTTGTCCGGAGTTTTTTTGAGGAGCTGGAAAGCGAATATAAGGTCGTTGAATATTGGATTGTTTCAACTCTTGAGGTTGTAGTCGGGAGATTTCACGTAATCTGGATTGCACTTGGGAGGCTCTAGTCCCTGCTTGGAATTTAGCTACGAATTCTTTCAATTGAGAGATTTTCTTTTCTTTCGCTTTGATATCTGCCTCTACTCTATTTCTCACAGAGGTTTTGGCTATCAACATCGCATCATAATTACCGGGGTAAGTGATGATAGTTTCATAGTCTATATCTGCGATTTGTGTAGTCACTGAGTTTAAAAAGTGTTTATCGTGGCTGATTACAACTAGTGTACCATCAAATTTTTTCAGAAATTCTTCTAACCAGTGAATCGATTCCATATCCAAATGGTTGGTAGGTTCGTCTAGAAGAAGTGCTTCAGGATTTCCGAAAAGAGCTTGGCAAAGCAATACTCGGAATTGTAAATCGGTGGGTATAGTTCCTAGTTTTTCTTGATGATAGATTGGATCTACAGCCATCCCTGTTAGAAGATATTCAGCATTAGGTTCGGCGCTATAACCATCTTCATCTGCAATGATCTCCTCCAGTTCTCCTAGCCTGAAACCCACTTCATCCGTCATCTCTCCAAGATAGAGCTTATCTCTTTCTTCTAAAGCATTCCAGAGTCTGCTATTCCCCATAATTACGCAGTCTAAAACGGAAAAATCACGAAAATCTTCAATATTTTGCCGTAAGAAGCCTACCTTGTTGGGGAGCTGGATGGTACCGCTGTCCGGTTTTTCTACACCCATGACAATTTTCAAAAAAGTAGATTTACCGGCTCCATTGGGCCCTGTAAGACCATATCTCTCTCCTGAATTGAAGGAGACAGTGACATTTTCAAAAAGAGTTCTACTTCCTATAGTTTTCGTGACTTGATTTACTGTGATCATACTTTTATCTTGGTTAAAGGGAGTATTCTAACAGATAAGGTAGTGGTATGACAACCCAAGAGAGGTTAGAGGAGGAATTGAAAAATTATTTGAATCATTTAGAATGGGTCAAACTTTCTTCAAAACATACAATCAGAGCTTATAAAAAAGATTTGGAGAGCTTTTTGAGTTTTCTTCAAAAAGAGAAGAAAAAAGTAGGCAAACCCTCCATTTTAGCCTTTCTGGGGAGACTGCAAGAGCAGAAAAAAACCAATAAGACAATAGTCCGTACACTTTCCTCGATCCGATCTTTTTTACAATTTCTCGTTCAAAAGAAATTACTCCCAAGCAACCCTGTCAAAGAGGTGAAAGGGCCTAAATTGGAAAAAAGGCTTCCTAAAACCATTTCTTACCAGCAAATTGATATCCTCTTTCAGACAGTTGATGTAGAGACCGTTTTTGGTGTTAGAGACCGAGCTATGATGGAACTTTTTTATAGCTCGGCTTTGAGGCTGAGTGAGCTCTGTGGATTAAATGAAAAGGATATCCATTTTCCTACAAGGCAACTTCTTGTGCGAGGGAAGGGTAAAAAAGAACGAGTGATTCCCGTCACTAAAACAGCCCTGAAGTGGATTGAGAAATATCTTTCTCAGACAGAGAGAAAAAAGACCCAGAAAGATAGAGAAGCTCTTTTTTTAAATCGGTGGGGGAGACGGCTTACTTCGAGATCTGTCGATCGTATTTTCAAACAGTATATCCATAAGGCAAACCTGCCGTCAGATATAACACCTCATACCATACGGCATACGATTGCAACTCATTGGTTAGAGGAAGGGATGGATTTGAAGACGATTCAATCTTTATTAGGGCATAGCTCTTTGTCTACGACAACCATTTACACACATGTATCTACCAAATTAAAAAAAGAGGTCTATGATAAGACACATCCTAGAGCAAAATAGGAGCAAAATAGGGAAGGCGATAAGCCGGATTCTGTCTTCGCAATAAGATTGCGGAGGCAGTCATTCCTCTAGGAGACAAGTCGCCTTGTCTCTCGAGCGACCCACTTAGACTCATGGCCACGAAGAACGGCGCGAGTCTGTTTTGGTCTTGCTTTGGATAGGGTTTACACCATTGCTTTGTTGCCAAAGCAAGGCTGGTTCATAAAACCAGCATTTTCAAGCTGTCTACTCAGAGAGTAGCGCTATGTTTTCTGTTGCACTTTCCGTAGCCTTTCGGCCCCCAGGTTTTCTCTGGTATCCTCTTCTGCAAAGTCCAGACTTTCCTCTCCCAACCAATCGTTGGCAGCGACTGCCTGCCTTCCCGAAACTTTTTATACTCCTGCCATGCGGCGACGACGTTTTTTAGTAGCGGGCCCTTCTTGGGGGATTTCTGTTTCAATCCAGTAGTGAATTCTGGAGCAATGTTCACAGAAGATCAATCGTTCGCCTTTGCGGACGAGATTTTCATGCTGGGCTGTAAGTGCGATATGGCATCCAGCACAGGTTCTGTTTTCTAGGGGAACAATGACTCTATCTTTCTTGTTGAAAAGCAGTTTTTCATAGATAGGCATGATTTCAGGATCTGCTTTAGTTACTAAGGCATCTCTTTTGGCTTTCAATTCTTTGCCTTCGCTATTGATCATGCGGATACTTTGCAAAATTTCTTCTTTCAAATTTTTGCTGTTCTCTTCTGATTCTTGTAAGCTTTCTTTGATTTTATTGAGAATTTCTTCTTCTAGATTTCTTTTATCAATAAGGTCGCTCGTGATTTGCTCAGTGGCTACCTTTTCCCTTTCCGAAGTGGTGATTTCTTGCGTTAAGGCATTGAACTCATCCACCTTTTTCACAGCATTTTGTTTGGCTTCCAGCTTTTTGATCTTTTCTTCCGTTTCACTGATCTTGTTCTCTTGGATGAAAATATTTCGATTGAGCTCTTCAATCTCAGATTCCTTTTCACCTAACTGTCCTTCAAGATCTCGTCGTAGAGAGTCAATATGATCTAACTCTTTTTCCCTCTCTTTCTTGAGGCGTAAGAGTCGGATCATCTTCATATCAAGTTCTTGGATTTCAAGGATAATTTTTAAATTTTCTTGCATGAAAGCTTACTCCGGTGGGGTGTGACTAATTCTTTGCAGTCACAGTGTACCTAGATAAAAGCTTTAGTACAAGTGAAACAAAAGGAAAATTTCTTCGACAAGAAATCAACTTTTCGCCACCCTTTTATTCAGGTTGAAACTATGAAAAAAAGTTATCTAGCAAAATATTTTTCTACTACTCCAGAAGGAGAGAGAAGTGTGGAGGCGACCGCCTTTTATGCTTCCCTGGATACGGTAGCCAAATCCTCTCCTGAAATCGCAGAGGCAACCCTCCATGAGCTGGAAGATCAAAGAAAATATTTAAAACTTATCGCTTCTGAAAATTATTCTTCCCTATCTGTTCAAATGTCGATGGGGAACTTGCTTACTGACAAATATAGCGAAGGATATGCAGGGCACCGATTTTATGCAGGGTGTGAAAATGTTGATTTCATTGAAAACAGAGCCGTAGAGCTTGCAAAGGAAATTTTTGCAATTGATCACGCCTATGTTCAGCCCCACTCCGGTAGCGATGCCAATCTAGTAGCTTTATGGTCGATATTAGTCACCAAGGTGCAAAACGCTGAGATAGAGAAACTGGGCAAGAAGAGTGTAGATGAGCTGACAGAAAAAGAGTATGAATCTATCCGTCATGTGATGATGCACCAAAAGATGATGGGTATGTCTTTAGCTTCCGGTGGACATCTAACTCACGGTTATAGACACAACATCTCTTCTAAATTTTTACAATCAGTATTGTATGATGTAGATCCCAAAAGTGGTCTATTAGATTATGATCGTTTACTTGTCCAAGTGCAGCAAGAAAGACCTCTCATTCTTATGGCAGGGTATTCTTCTTATCCTAGACTTTTGGATTTTGCCAAATTGAAAGAGATTGCAGATAGCGTAGGAGCTGTACTACTTGTGGATATGGCCCATTTTGCAGGATTGGTTGCAGGAAAAGTGCTCAAAGGAAGTGCTAATCCTGTTCCTTATGCTGATATCATTACCTCTACTACGCACAAGACGCTGCGAGGTCCCAGAGGAGGAATAGTCCTTTGTAAAGAAGAGTATAAGGATATTGTAAACAAAGGATGTCCTCTTGTTATGGGAGGGCCAATGCCTCATGTGATGGCAGCAAAAGCTATTGCTTTTGAAGAGATCCGAAAAACTTCTTTCCAAGCGTATTCTGCTCAAATTGTCGCTAATGCTAAAGCTTTTGCAGAGCAATTAATGGCTAGGGGAGTGGAAGTGGTCACAGGGGGAACTGATAATCATTTGGTAGTATTCGATACGGCAAAAAGCTTTTCTTTAACGGGAAGACAAGCAGAAAAAGCCTTAAGAGAAGCCAAATTGACTGTTAACCGAAATATGGTCCCATTAGATAAAAATGGTCCATGGTATACTTCAGGAATACGTCTGGGAACGCCCGCCGTTACTACACTTGGAATGAAAGAAGAAGAGATGAAAGAGATTGCCAACATCATGGTAGATCTTTTAAAAGAGACTAAAGCCGCTACCCATCCCAAAAAAGGTGGTCCTTCAAAGGCGCATATAGATATAGAAGGAAAAATGTTAGAAAAAGCGAAAAAAAGAACGGAGGAAATTCTTTCTTCCTTTCCACTCTATCCTGAATTAACATTAGCAGGAGAGATGGATGAGTCTTACTCGTATTGAGGAGAATGCATTATGAATAATCAAGGAACTAGCGAAGAAAAAAGAAAAATCAATGATTACATTGATCAACTTATTCTAGAAAAAAGAAGAATTTTTCTATCGGATCAAGTAGATGCCAACACAGCAAAAGATCTAATCCGAAAGATTTGGTATCTGGAATGGCACAATCCTGGGAAGCCGATTCTTTTTGTGATTAACTCTCCCGGTGGATCTGTCGATGCAGGTTTTGCCATCTGGGATCAAATCAAGATGATCTCCTCTCCTGTTTACACATTAGTAACAGGTCTTGCAGCCTCAATGGGTTCTCTATTGAGTCTTTGCGCTACCAAAGGAAAGAGGTTTGCCACTCCCAATTCTAGAATTATGATCCACCAACCCTTAATAGCAGGAATCATCCGAGGGCAAGCTACAGATTTGGAAATCCAAGCCAAAGAGATGCTAAAAACAAGACAGGCCATTGTGAGGATCTATTCGGAATCGACAGGAAAAGATCCGCATGAGATTGAAAGAGCTATTGATAGAGACAATTGGATGTCCTCCAAGGAAGCTTTAGATTATAATCTATTGGATGGAGTAGTAACTTCCATCAAAGAGATTGATCCTGCTTTAGCATGATTTCCTTTTCCAAATTTCATGGAAATGGAAATGATTTTATATTGATCGATGATAGAGAGAGCTCCTTTCCTGTAAATTCAGAGATGATATCCCATCTCTGCAATAGACGCTTTGCCATTGGTGCAGATGGATTGATTCTACTCCAACCATCACCTATTGCAGATGGCAAAATGCGGATTTTTAACAGTGATGGAAAAGAAGCCTCTCTTTGCGGTAATGCTCTTTTCTCACTTCTTAGTTTTTTTTCATCATTAGGATTTCCAAATGGTCGCTGTACTATCGAATGCCAATATCAAGTGATAGAGGGCATAATCGGTGAGGAAAGATCTGAAATTTTTTTACCTCTACCTTCTTCTTTTAGCAGAGTGCAGATAGAAAAATTCTCTTCTTTTCTTGTCCATACAGGCGTAGACCATCTTGTACTATTTGTTGATCATCTTTCTTCTCTGGATGTAGCAAAAAAAGGAGCTTATCTTCGTTTCCATTCCTTATTATCTCCAAAGGGCGCCAACATCAATTTTGTTCAAAGAAAAGGAAATCATCTATCGATCCGAACTTATGAGAGAGGGGTGGAAGCAGAGACATTATCTTGCGGAACAGGAGCTGCAGCTGCGGCTTTTGTGGCTCATTCTCTTTGGCCATCAAAATCTTCCTATGAGGTAGATTTTCCTGGGGGCAGAATGGAGACAGAAATCAGAAAAAAAGATATAGCTATCAAAAGCCAAGCGAAAGCCGTTTTCCATGGAAAGATTTCACTGACAGAGTTGAAAAAAAAGAGCTGTTTCTCTTCTTCTTTTTAGAAATTTCTTTGCTCTTTTCTTCTACTTTCCTCTACTCTCTTCCCTAAAATTTTTTTCTTTGGAGATATTGCTTATGTCTACTCAATTAACTCGATTGACACGATCTGTTTCATTTACTCTTCCCACACAGAAAAGAGGCCGGAAGAAAGTGTGGAAGAAAAGTATAGAAAGATCTTAGAACAAAGCTCTTCAGAAATTAAAAAACAATTGGATGCATTTTCTTTCTCTAGTGATCTACTGCAAAGAAAAAGTAGTAAGAGCAAAACTGTTTCATTTAATCTTCCCCCATCGGAAAAGAGATCAGAAAAAAGATCTCCAGAAAGAAAGCAAATGGGTGCATTTTCTTCTTCTACTGCGTCCTCTACTATTTCTACAGTTTCTGAAAAGATAAAAAAATTGGTAGCCTCCATCGAGCTTATCCATTTTCATTTGAATGATGGTGAGAAAGTTCCTTTTCCTTTCTCAGCTACTTTAAATGTTTGCTCCCATATGTTGGCTTATGAGTCAACTAAGAGCGAAACTTTTATTTTTGGAAAAGATTGTGATTTGATCGAGCAACTAGCAAAAGAAGGTGCCAGAGATGCTATTGAATTGATTATTCATATGGCAGAGGCCCCAAAAAAACCAGATTCAACGGAGAAAGAGGCAGAGGTCCCAAAAAAACCAGATTCAACGGAGAAAGAGACAGAGGCGACAAAGAAAAAATCAGGTCCAACAAAGAAGAAGTCAAATCCGACGAAAAAAAAGCCAACTCAAACAAGGAAAGCTCCCCTGGTTACTACTGCCATGATTTCTGCCTATCAGGCAAAACAGAGCGCTCTATTTTATCTTCTCGCTACCAAAGCAGAGGATCTTTCTCTGGAAAGCTATCCATTCAATGAGATAGTTTTTCTCGTATTACAAAATGAAGATCCAAAAGCGCTTGTAGCTCTTTCTCCGCATTTTCACCTATTGCATGCTTTACATTTTACCAAAGCTCTTACCCTGGCTGTAGAAAAAGAGGAGTTCACCTTACTTAGAAGGTTAGTTCTTTCTTGCAAAACTCAGAATTTTCCCATCCTAAAGCTATTTCTACATGCTCTTTTGGCAAGGGTGTTTGGAAGTTGGAAAGATTGGGATCAGATGATCGAGGCCAAAACTCGTTTGATGACTTTAATAGAAGAAGAGCCAGCTATCTCTTCAGACGAATCATTCAACGAGATGAAAGATCATTTTGTAGGAAGTGCTCTGAGAAAAAGAGTGGAAAAAAAAGAAAGGTCTTTCATACGACTGATCATTCAAAACCCTATGTCGGCTGAAATTTCCACAGGGGATATCGAATATTGTCTCACAATCATTAGAAAAGAGTGGAATGAAGAAGCTTTTGAGATGGTTGGCTTTCTACTAGATGCTTTTCTCATTCCTAAAAAGAGGGGCTTAGCTAGAGATCAATATTTTTTTCTAGCCCACTGGCTTTTTTCCCAAAAGCAAATGACTTTGTTAGAAAAAGTTTTTTCTCTTCCTATGAGGCCTGAGAAAAATCCTCATTTACAAATGGGTGCTCAAATCCATTCTCATTTGCAACTCTGCTCTAACAAAAATCATCCCTATTTTGCCAAAATGCAAAAGATAGCCTATAGCTCTCCCTCTTTTTTGCATGCAGCTGTCTCTCGTTCAGATGTTACAGAAGTAAGTCAATCGATAGAAAGAATAGACCCGATAGATTTTTTCCAGTTTTGGAGAATATATGAAGATGCAACAGATCTAAACATTCGAATAATTCTCAGGTTCTATTGGAGGAAATATGTTCAAATTTCTGATAGAGATATTGGTTCAAAAGGAGAAAATCTTAATGAAGAGATGCTCATTTTTCTGGAAAATAGGTTAATAGAGGCTGCTAAGAGGAATGATCTGGATGGAATAGTAATGATAAAAGCTTTGATAGGAAAAAAGAAATTATCTTATGCGAAGGTAAAAGTGGCCATGCAGAGTCTATCTGATGAGTCTACAAAAAATCTTTTACGGGATATGGCAAAAGTGGAAAAAGAGTGTATAATTTTATAGTCTGACTTTTTCCTACAAGAGCTTGTAAGTGCTTTTTTCCATTTCCAAATATCTTATAAAGGGTACAATTGTAGTGAGCACTACTCTGCTCATAAACTAAATTATAACAGAAAGGATATTGGCATGGATATAGGTATCCCGAAAGAGGTGAAAAATAAAGAATTTCGTGTTGGTCTTACTCCGGAAGGGGTCCAGGTAATGGTAATGGCCGGCAATAGAGTCACAGTACAGAAGGATGCCGGTAAAGAGATCGGATTTACAGATGCCGACTATGAAAAAGCAGGTGCCAATATTGTCTCTTCTCCTAAAGAGGTCTACCAGAATGAGATGATCATCAAGGTAAAAGAGCCCCAACCCAGTGAATTTTCTTTATTGAAAGAAGGGCAGATCCTTTTTTGTTATCTTCACCTAGCTCCAGACCCTGTTCAAACAGAGGCATTGATCAAGCAAAAAGTGGTCGGTATAGCTTATGAAACAATAACCGATGCAAACCATAGACTCCCTCTTCTTGTTCCTATGAGTGAGGTAGCGGGACGTATCTCTGTACAAGCTGGAGCTGCGGCCTTACAAATGGTCAATGGAGGCAAAGGTGTTCTGTTGGGAGGAGTCCCAGGTGTAAAACCGGGTAAAGTAGTAGTATTAGGTGGTGGTGTAGTAGGAACAGAAGCGATGCGAATGGCCTTGGGATTAGGAGCTGATGTCACCATTTTAGATAGAAGCCTTCCCAGACTGAGAGAACTGGAATGTAGATATGGTCCTGCTTTAAAAACTATATTTTCAACTCCTGTACATGTGGAAGAAGCATTGAAAGAGGCTGATTTAGTTATTGGAGCCGTGCTAATTCCGGGAAAGACTGCCCCTAAATTGGTTACCAAAAAAATGTTATCTCTATTAGAGCCCGGTAGTGTAATTGTAGATGTTTCCATCGATCAGGGTGGATGTTTTGAAACTTCAAGACCTACTACCCATTCGGAACCTACTTTCATTGAAGAGGGTGTAGTGCATTATTGTGTCTCTAATATGCCAGCTGCTTGTGCTAAAACAGCTACTAGAGGACTTACTAATGCAACTCTTCCTTATGCTTTATTCATTGCAGAAGCTGGATATAGAAGTGCCCTATTACAAGATCCTCATCTTATGGCGGGACTCAATGTCTGCTTGGGACATGTTACCTATCAGGCGGTAGCCCAAGATCTAGGCTATGAGTTTGTAGACCCGAAAAAAATTTTATAGCTATCCTATTTTTTTTATGTCATGGTCTCACGTAAGGTGAGATAGCGATATGCCCCTACCAGATGCAATTTTAGCATGCAAAAAAGAGGGAGACCGTCTTGTTAGACAAGGGGGTGTGAAAGAGATCATTTTTTCTGGATCTTCCTACCAGTTGAAGATACAAGAAGAAAAAAAGATCTATTGGCCTTTTCTTCAATTTGGAGAGGGGAAAGAGCTTGTTGATTATTTCTGCACTTGTGCTCAATCCGATGAAAAAAAAGGATGTCCCCATCTTGCAGCTGCTATAGAGGCCATTTTCGGTTCCTCTGAAATCCCCCTGCATGTCCGATATGAACACTCTTTTTGGAAAGTTCTTTTCTCCATACTTGCTGAAGAGATTGGGTTTAGAAAGAGTAATTATACTATAGAAAAAAATAGGGTCCTGCAAATAGCTGCTATCCCAAAACGATTATTTCATCTCACGGCTCTTACCGCTAAGGGAAAAAAAGCGATAGAAAATCTTCTAGAGGATAATAAAAATCAGGAAAACCAATCTTTTAAACTCTCCTCTTTATCAGAAGAGGAGAGGAAGTTATACGAAGAAAATAAAGCTCCATTCCATGTGGATTTTGCACTCTCTCTATGGGGTGATCTAGCTACTTTTTTCTTCTTGAGACAAGAGAAGAATGAGAAATATCAAATTACTATAGGAGAAGAAAAAGATCTTCCTTCACGTCTTTTTGTCTCTTTTGAAGATATGCAGCTCTCTTTTCATCTATCCAAAGAGGAATGGATTCTTTTGATTCCCTCCTTCCGTACGGTAGAAGTTCCTTTCTTTGTAAAAAAGGAAGAGGAGAGTATTGAGAAGATCGAATATCTACCCGAGAAAGAGGTTTTTCATCTGGTATTCAGAAAGCTAGAGGCAAAGGAGAAAGAGGGGAAGAAAATTGGAGAGTGGATCTATCAATCGGGAAAAGGTTTTATCAAAGAGATTGCGGCTCATCCTCTTTTACAAGAGTTCATTCCGGTAGAAGAAATGGGAAAGGTGCTCTCACATCATCTTGATACGCTACAATCGGTGAAAAATATCACCCTTCATCCTCATCCTAACCCACTCCGTTACCTACTTTTTTTCGATGAGAAGAAAAATCTACATATTCAATCCTATCTTTTTCACCCCGAAGATCTTGCTCAAGCCATCTTTCTATCTCCATGGATCTATCTTCCTGAGAAAGAGGAGTTTTTTCTTGTGAACGAAATTCATTTTTCCTCTTTAGAGCAGATTATCCCTGAAGAAGAGGTCTCGGAATTTGTAGCAAGAAACCGTATTTTTCTTCATGATTTCCCAGGCTTTCAGACCCATTTCAAAAGTATAGAAAGTGAGATAGATTATGAAGTAGATCAAGAGGGAAACCTTATTTTTGCCTCTGAAATTACAATGGGAGAAAGAGAAGAGATCAGTGATTTTGGAGAATGGATCTATGTGAAAGGGGAAGGGTTTTTTCCTAAAGAAGAAAAAGCGGAACTCAATTTTGTGCGAGGAGGGAAAAAGATCCTCAAAGAAAATGTAGCCTCTTTTTTAACCCATCATTTCTCTTCTTTGCAATTGATCTCAGGACTTTTCACACAATATTCTCCCTTCGAAAAGATTGGACTTCATCTTTCCATCAACGAAGAGGAAAAAATTGTTGTAGAACCAGTCTATACTCTGAAAGAGGGGTA
>CAYPKB010000018.1:0-13342 GCA_964411185.1 uncultured bacterium | reverse complement strand
TTTCTTTTCATCCACTTCGAATCTAGGACTGCTCTGCGAATTAGGCTACAAAGCCCTTTTGAAAGAGGAAAAACATATGACATTGTACTCAAGTCAAAAAAAGAAGGGGATAATTTCGAAATTTTTGTTAGAGCTAGTTCAGTATCTGCTACTCCAAAGAAGGAAGCTACAAACAAATCTTAGGATAATTTGCCTATTGTTTTGGATGGATGAGAAAAATCGGCAAATAAGACCTTTTTTTCCATCTAAAAACGTTAAAAAATTGAAACCCTTCAAGGAGAAGAAAAACATGGCATCCGTAACTAATTCAGACTCCAAAGTATACCTATCCTTTGTAATGGAAGGAGACCATGCTGTCAATAAAAGTTGCTCTGATGGAAATACAACAGATAGCGTGAAGTTACATTTACAGAGGTGTATACTTCAAGTAAATGAAGCAACGAAAGGAAAATATTGGGTAATGATACCCTTAGATCGAAGCAGTAATGGAACAGATAGGCTTCCTTTCTATGCAAAAAAAGGAGAAACCATCAAAGAAATAAGCTTCTTACGCGCAACAATAGAAAAAGTAAACTCACTTACCGTTGAGATGGATCTTGTCGGTATCCCCAATATAGATGATTGCACATTGATAGCATATTGTAATTTAATCTACTCACCTAAAAAACCATCGACATTTCGTCCAGGGGCTACTTACAATATTCTAGTAGAGAAGAATGACTCTTCTTCGGGCTTTGATGTCTCGATTGTTGAAAGCGAAGTATCTGCTGTGCAAAAAGCAAATAGTAATAAATCCTAAAGATCTTAGCCCCCATTTCACTCTAGGGGGCAACCATTTTCCAAAAAACAGACAAGTCATTGTATATAAATGCTTTAGATTTCATACAAGAATTAGCATCTTATAAACCATCTAATTATTAGATATTTGCAACAAAATTAAAATAATTAATTTACTAGTTTGTTTATATTTTATAATTAAAATTGAATATTAACATTAATTTTGTTTATAATATTTTTTATCAAAATTAAAAAAAACAAAATTATGACATCAATTTTAGGAAAAAGAAAAGGAACAAACTTAGAAAACAATGAACAAGATAAACAACATTGTTCTCCCACAGTTAAACTGTTAAATGAATTAGAATCTTATTCAAAAGAAAAAAGAACATCTAATTTTGTTCATGAACTGTTATTCGGTGAAAAAAACAAAAATCAATTTTTTCGCTATTTAGACCAATATTTTCCAGACAATGGATATGATCCAAATGATAATTATCAAGAGGCTAAAAGAGATTACCAAAATAAGATTGAAATATTGGATAAAGCTTTTTCCAACCAATTCCTTACCAGCTTACGAAAGATAGACAAGCTGGAAAATGTAGAGATTCGAAATGAGAAAGATCTGGAGGATATCCAAAAATGGCTAACCTTTCATCAGAATAGATTCACTCTTACCTTACAAAGTATTTCGTTTACAACAGAAAGATTATTTGCAGAACTTTTACCTAATAATCAGATAGGAGCAGAAAGGGAGGGCTTATATCTGCTTCCTAGAGAGCAATCTTCTTCCTTTTCAGAGCTTGCAACCCTGCAACAAGAGATTAGACAGTGGCAGATTCCGAATGAAAAAAAAGAGAAAATCATTGGAGATATCTCAGATCTTCTTCTGGGCAATCATGAGACAGGAGAACTCGATTTAAGCTGTTGCCCAATAGGAAAATTACCCAAAGGTATTCAGCATCTTTCCAATCTGAAATCTTTGAACCTTTGTAATACCAACCTGCAAGAGTTTCCTGTTTGGATCTCTAAACTCACCAATCTCCGCGGACTGGATATCTCTTTAAATCCTTTTTCGATTACTAATTTGGGTGCTAATTTTTCACTTCCTAGACTAAAGATACTCTCTTTAGATGCTAACCATCTCCATTTTTTAGCTCCTCATTTGCGCGCTTGTAGGACCATACAAAAACTCTTTCTATCCAATTCTCTTCTATTACAATTTTTAGAGAGCACCGCTTGCGATGAGAATATAGCAAATAGAATAAAGAGTGAGTATATCAATCTTATATTGGGGCGAGTAAATAGTTTGGATCTCAGTGATAGCAATATTCCCTGGGTTCCTATGGAACTGTTATTTTTGCCCCAGTTGAAGGATTTGAAATTGGCAAGATGTCAGCTCAAAGAACTCCCGGAATGGCTGGGGCAAATGTCTCATCTAGAGAGTTTAGACATCAGTCAAAACTATTTCCAGACTCTCCCTGATAATTTTGGTAATCTTTCTAATTTACAACATTTGTTCTGCAGAAATTCTCCTTATTTTACTACTATCCCTAGAGCAGTAAGAAATTTGGAAAGATTAGAAACCTTAGACTTCAGTTTTTCTCAACTTAGTGAGATACCTACTTGGATAGGCAGTCTAGATCAACTCAAAAAATTAGATCTACAAGGTAACTATCTCCTCCCCTCACTTCCTAAAGAGATTGGTAGTTTGTCCAATCTAGAGTTTCTTCAATTGGAAAGCACCCTCATCCGAGCTGTTCCTGATACTATAGGCCAATTATCTTCTTTGAAAGAACTCTATCTGGGAGGATGTGGTCTTAGAGCAATACCTGAGACCATTGGTAATCTATCCAAGTTGGAAATATTGACCTTGAATGATAATCAATTGGAAAGTGTACCACAAACCATTGGCAATCTACAGGAATTGGAAGAGCTCTATCTCGATAATAACTCCCTAGTAGAAATCCCCTCTGAAGTGGGAAAGTTATCTAAATTGGAAAAACTCAGCTGTTATAAAAACTTTCTGACAGCTGGTTCAATTTCCAGATTCTTATCCCAAGAATCGCTGGAACTGGGAAATCTGAAAGCCCTTATATTAAGAAACAATAAAATAAAACAATTTCCCAAAGAGCTTGCTACCAAACTCACTTTGGAAGAATTGGATATCGCAGGAAATGTATTTTCTTCTTCTGTTGAAGAGATGTTTATTTTTCCCCAATTGAAAAGACTGACTATAGATGGAGCTCAAATCCCCTACATTTCACCTCAAATGCAAAATTGGCATAGCATCGAAAAGCTACATTTACAACATTCCTCTTTTATCAATTCTTTATTTTCATCTTCTCTGCCCACTTCAAAGAAGGAGAAAATACGAGAGAGTTATCTGATGGCCCTTGTAGGAAATAGAGAGAGTCTAGATCTTTCGGGATGGAAATTAGATCAACTCCCCAATGAACTAGAGGTATTCACTCACTTGAAAGAGCTGAACGTTGCTGAATGTACACTGCGACACTTGCCAGAATGGATTGAGAAGCTAAAAAACTTAGAGGGATTAGATATTAGTTTTAACCCTGAATTAGAGGGTCTTCCTCGCTCACTTCGTAATCTATCCCGTTTAGAGGGGTTGAATTGTGCTGGATGTATGGATTTTGATCGTCTGCCCAGTGTGATCCAACACCTGAGCCGTTTGAAAGATCTAAATCTTATGGGATGCGGTCTTTCTGCAATTCCTGATTGGATCGCTAATCTAACTCAATTAGAAAGATTGGACTTAAAGATAAACAACATTTCTACCTTACCTATTGCCATTACGCGGCTCGCTTCTCTGGAATATCTTGATTTGGAAGAAAATTCCAATCTGACAAGACTTCCTGAGGAAATTGTCAATCTAAGGAAGCTAGAGACGTTTATCCTCGATTACTGTTCTCTAGACCGATTACCTCCTAATTTCGGAAAACTCTCTTCCTTAAAGAAATTATCTCTGAAGGCCAACGCTATAAAAGATCTCCCAGCGAGTTGTAGAGATTTGAATAAATTAGAAGAGTTGAACCTTGAAGAAAACACACTGAAAAAGTTACCTGATTCCATTACAAAATTACCTCTTCTACAAAAGCTCTATCTTTATAAGAATGACTTAGGAACTAGTCATACTCTCCCTGATTTCAGCCATCTAAGGAGATTAAAGATCCTCGACATCGGATCCAATGCATTTACCTCTTTGCCTATCTCAGTTACTACTCTTGATTCCTTGGAAGAACTCTACTGTGGATCCAATCAGATAAGCACCATCCCAGATAAGATCAATGAGATGAAGAAGTTACAAAAACTTGCTGCTTCCATGAATCCTCTTACCACTATTAGTGATATGAGCGCATTGAAAGAACTTAGAGAAATAGATTTTTCTCATTGCAGAACTCTTACTCAGCTGCCTAATTCCATCACTAAGATTGAAAATCTGGAAGTTTTGCATATTCGGGAATGTAAGATCGCATCACTACCAGAAAAATTGGGAGATTTGAAAGCGTTGAAAAAATTGGACGCAACAAAAAATAGAATAAGGGCCTTACCTGATAGTTTTGGTTCGCTCACTTCATTAAAAGTTGCTCTTTTTGCAGGAAATGATCTGACCAGTTGGCCAAAAAGTGGTTGCCGGACCTTTTCATTACAAGAGTTGGATCTGACTAGAAATCAAATCATTTTTCTACCTGAAGAGATTGGACAGCTGATTCAACTGAAAGTTCTTAGATTGGAAGGAAATAAACTTTCCTCTTTACCTCCTTCTCTTTTGGAATTAACTCCTTTTATGCGTGAGTTTAGTTTTATTGGCCAAGAAGAGGGAGCCCTTACTGATCTGATGAAAACTGCTCTTTCACACCAAATTGGACAATTGCGAAGAATGCAGCAGATAGCTGAGCTATCAGGGCAATTTTATACTCGTCCGAAAATCACTTTGAGGATGCTCTATAATTTTGCTCAGGAGAATCCAAGAGATCTTTCTCTAGATCCTCTAGAACTACCTTCTTCCCCAGATAGAAGAGCAGAAGTTGAGAGAGAAAATAGAGATAGAAAAGAGAAAAGAGAGATTTTGGACTCTTTTATATCCAAACTGACAGAGTCAGATACTTTCTTTCAAAATATTGAAGCAAGTTCCAAGGCTTTTCTTACCTTCCTTCATTACTCTCTAGAGAATAAAAAATTTTCAGAGGAATTTTATCAATCATTAGATGAGGGTTCTACCAGTTGCGGGGATAGAGTCAGTTACTATTTGAATAAGCTGCAAATGCACTACTATCTGGAAAGCGGAAATCTCCCTCCAGGATTTGAATATAGCGACATCATCGTAGGAGATATTCGGTTAACTCTTTTGGATCTAGAAGCGCAAAGATTTTGTAGAGCAAGCCAGGAAGAGCATTTAGACGAGTTGGAGGTATTCCTAGCCCTACAAGTCTATTTCCAAAAAGAGTTCAAATTACCTCTTTTTTCTCAACAGATGCGTTACTGCCCTTCCACTCTTTTGATAGAAGCAATACCTGCTATCAAAGAAAGAGTCTTAGAAGAGAGCTCCAATACTACTACCATTCTGCTTGAATCAGAATTGTGGCAGGAATACCTAAAAAAAATCTATAGTGCCACTTATCAATCCAAGATCTCTTCTTTTGAGGTACCACTACAAAAAAAGGGAGAATCTGATACCGACTATTATAGTGAGGTAATTAGAATCATGGATAAGAAAAAAGAAGCAGAAAGAAAGTTTTTCGAAGAATATACTGAACTCTTTCTTTCTAAAAAAGAGCCGTTCATACAAGAGCTAGACGAAGAAGAGGAAGAGAAAAAATCCAATGAAGTTTAGAGGCTTGATTGGATTTCCGATTTCTTAGTTAAACTATTTTTTATCACATGGTTCTATTCCCAGAAGGATTCTAGTAAATAATTTTTTTAACATTTAATTTTATCATAATTTAATTTACAATATTTATTGGTTTTAAGAATAAATTAATTATGTCAAATATATCAGCTCCTTCTTCTAAGCGCTTTATTGAAGCGGATTCCACTGATGAAAGAAAAGTAGTAGATACCTCTCCTTCTTCAGAGAGTGCTATCCATCCTGTAGATTTGTTATGGAAAGAGTTGGAAAAAGAGTCTGCTTCAGAAAAAGATGAAAAGATACTAGACCAATTTCTAGCCTATCTCTTTTTAGACGAGGAGATTGGAAATTATACTTTTAGCCAAAATGATCTCTCTTTCTGCCCTGTTCTTACAGACCTATTGCTACCCAAGATAAAAAATCTCTCTATTCTACCTTCCAACTTACAACCAATCTCTTCCCAGTTACAAGAATATTATTCTCTCCTAGAACCAATCATCGATTTCAATCGAAATGCCCGTTCCAAACATAGTCATGCAATTGACTCTTTTGTCTCGGATAGAGGAAAAAAAATCAGGGAAAAAATTGAAAACCTAAAAAAAGGAGAATCCATCCTTTTACCCGGTGGTACGATACATAATTCCAATCACCAAGCAATGGCTTATGAAATCACAAAGAATGACGATTCTACCTATCAATTCATTGTAATCAATACGGCTCGAACCGATTCAGTTAGACCCGTCGAAGTTTCTGATAGGAAGATAAAGATTGCTCCCTATCTTGTCTTTCCTTCTGTCTCTAAAGAGAAGATCTTTCCGGGGAACTCAAATGCTTTTATCCACTCTCTCCTTTTTCCTCTTATTGCCTATAAATCCAGAAAAAAAATAGCTCTAGAAAATATTTATACTGCTCTTTTCCTCTATCTTGGATCTCCTTCTGCCACTCCTCTTTCCCAAAGAGTGATGACAGAACAAAGATCTAATACTTCTTCTTGGAAAGTGCTTCTGGCTTATTTACGCATGAAGCTTCCTGAGCAAGAGTATAAAAAATTACACTTCTATCTCAGATTAACCTCTCTGGAATTGATATTTTCCCATAAAAAAGGAAAAAAGGAATGGAGCGAAGAAGAGAGGGTAATGATCTTCAAAGCCAATAGGAAGTTACATTCTGAGGCTATAAAAAAAATTGGTACCCTTCTCTCTCCTGAAGATACAGAAAAAAGTAAATCTCTATCTGAACAAATCAATAAAAGAGTGGAAGCTGAAAGAGCTAAGCAACTCTCCTCCGGAAAAGAAAGTCAACTTACTCTTCCTTATTTTTCTCGCCCTGAGAGTTTTGAAAGAGAGCGAGCCACAGCCCCATCGCTGCAAAAGCTTTTGTCTACACTTACCTTTGTAAAAGAAGAGGTGAGACCAGCCTCGAAGAAACCTATATCTACACTGCCAAGAGATTTCGAACAAAAAACCTTCGTAGAACAACTCACTTTATTAGATAAACTATTTAAGAAAGGAACTTTCTCTTGCTATGATTTCCTGCAAAAAACATTGGAGAACTTTGTAGAAAAAATACCTTTAAATGGATCTTTCATACAAAGCTTACCCATAGAAAAACGAACAGAAATTATTTCTTTGCTTTCTACACTTTTTGCACAATATCACAAGATCTCCATAGATATTGATAAACGCTCCAACCCCAACCGCGTCAATACAGCCCTTGCCCTCCATATCCTTATCTTCGAATTGACAAAAATGGAAAATCCTCAATTTTGGCAAAGTTATTCTCTTCATAATCCTTTAGAGCATCTGTATAGTGACCCCTCTTTTCTACCCTCTGAAAAGAGACAACTGGAAAGGTTGGTTGAAATTAGCCATTATTTCTCATCTCGTAAGAAAAAGAAACCATTTTTCCAACCCTTTTCCTGGGAATATCTGGATGAAAAAAATCCTGAAAAAAAGTTCTATACGCATATCATTGAACAAAATAAAATATTAGAAAAACAGCTAGGTGAACAATTAGCATGGGAAGTGTTAGGACAGAATCTATCTCTCACCTTTTTCGAGGAAAAAGAGATACGAGATAGCTATCTAGCCGCATTTTTAGCTAATGATCTTCTCATTTTGGAAGGATATCCACAATTTTCCCATGAATTGGCTTTAGTCCGATCGATCTATCTTGCGAACTCTTTTGTTGATTCTAGAATTTCTAATTTAGTTGAAAAGGGGCGCTTTCTTATAAACAATGGTAGAAGCATATTTCTACCTACTTTAGAAGAAAAAAAACAACTTGGTCGCATACCTTGTTTCAATATAAAATTACCTCGATCTTCAGCTTCTCTTTTCCGCCCACTTTTTCCTTCTCCTCCAAGTCAAAGTGAGCTAGCTGATGATTATATCTCATTCAAAGATCTGGAAAATGATGAAAACTTTAAAGCTACTGTGCCACGCCAATTCGAATCATCAGACAGAGAGACTCGCCCCCTATCTCTCTACGAGCATACAAGGAAAAGTAACCCTCTTTCGTATATCTTAACTGAATTATCCTCCGCTAAAGGAGATTTAACTGTTCGGCTGGTAGAGCTGCTAGATCGGGTCACCCCGAATATCTCCTATTTTCATGACCAAGAGTTGCAAACGATTTTTTGGCAACAATTTTTTCAAGTGGCAAGAATAGGTAACACCTCTAATTTTTATGCAAGAGCCGACTCCAGAGCAAAAGTTTTTCAATTCGACTTAGTCGAGCAATTTGAAACGAATCCCCAATTAGTAGATCATTTTATCTCTTTCATCAACAAAGGACTCATTCATTTTTTCGATTCACCAGAAAAAAGAGATTTTTCTGCAGGATGCTTTTTTATTCGTGTGGCTACAAGAGCATCAGATAGTATTCTTTCCTCAACCCAAAGAGATAAATATCGCAAGTTTTTAGAGAGTATCCAAAATTCATACCTTCAAAAGATGCTCGATTGGATAGAAGAGGAAAAATCTCCTGACTTAGAGAAAACCAATAGAAAGCGTGCAACAGTTCATTTACATAAACTCTATTTCCAACTTACTGTATTTCCGCTCCTTGAAAAACCTATCGATCCGTTAGAAATCATTCCCAGTTTTCTTGCTTACAGACTCTGTGCCTTAGCTCCTTCTTATGGATTTGCTCATTTGGAAGATATTGTATACAAAAAATATTTTGCTTTTCTAAGTGAGGCTCGCTTAGAAAATAACCAGCTGGATCCACTGATTTTCCGGATCTTTTCTCTTGCAGGCATAGAGATAAAAAATATTGATAAGCCATCCGAACTCCAAGAAGGTTGGCAGCTTGTGAAAAAAGATGAAAAAGAGGACTTTCAAGCCAACCTTCTTTCTGGAGAAATCCAAAGAAAAGGTGAGACTCTCTTTGCCGCAGAAGATTATCCCTTTTCTCATAAGAATCACAGGTATTTATTCGGAAATAATGTTCGATCGATAACGGAAACTCCTACTACCTACTGTTTTACTGCACCTCATTTTGGAGTTGTAATTGTAAAAAATAAAAATCTTGAGACCATTCAAGTTCGCCTACGACAAAAAGGGTGGTGTCAATTTATACCCCCTGAACAGGTGCAAAAAGAAAGTAGAGGCCATTTTCCTAATGCTCTAGTAAGTAGCAGATACTTGCATTGGTTATCTCAATCACCACGAAGAGAAAAAAAACTTTTTGTAACCAAAAGAGAGGCTCCAACTGAAGTGGTCTATCAGCTATCAGAGGATGGTAACTTACAAGATGTCAAAACCAAAAATTTTCTTACCCGTTCCTATGACAAGTCAGAGAAAAACCTAACCGTCTGTGAACGACCGGAAGAAGAACTTATCGTTCTAGGTGAAAATGAGACTCCTACACAAATCAAGCTATCCCGCTATCATTCTCTTGATGGAACTCCTCTTTTTTTCCACCAAAAAGAGGGCTTCTGGCATTGGAATGGAAGTGATTATCAGTTAGAAAGTAGCCGAGAAAAGTATTTTGGTGGTGAATTTACCCATTATCTAACGATGGTAAATAGGCAAACTCTGGCAAGGAAAATATTAATTCCTTTAGCCCCTTTTGCCAAAGATTCCTTCCATCCTTTTTCTTCTAAGGCAAAACTGGAAGGAGCTCCGAAAGAAGAAGATCCACGTAGGGAAAAAGAGAGCTTATATTACTTTACCTTTTCCATAAAAAAAATAGAGCTAGACGATGGGAGCATAGCAGAAACAATTGTTGCAGACAACGCGGAAGGACATCTCTTTTTATCTTATATTTATCTTCGAATGGGGCAATACCAGCAGGCATGGCATGAGCTGGAACATTTTTCCGATGTGGAGAGTAGTTCTGCTATGGCCAATAGGTGTTTTGAACTATTAGCCTTCTATTGCAAAGAACAAAACTCATATCAACCAGGTAGTGTAGCCATTTCACTGCGTGCTACAATACGAGCTATCCATCGATATGAAAATCTATCTTTAGAGCGGAAGAATAATGAATATTTTGAAGAGCTTGAAAGACTCTACCGAAAATATACGGATAGATTGCACTCTATACCGAGTGGGCTTCTTTTTTCTCCAGGAGAAGAGTTAGATATCATTTCAGTTTTGGAAAGGCAAGAAATAACCCTCTGGAAAAAAAGAAAACAATATCTATTAGGAAATGATTCTTTGCACACGGAGGCTCGAATAGAAAAGCGCCAACCATTGATCCCATCCTACAATGATATAAAATGGAATTCTCAAGCTCTTAGAGAATTACACGTTGGGATGACTTTGGTATTCAATACTTTTGCCCTATTACGAAAAGCTTTCGAAGGAGGAAGCATCACCTCTTTTTTTAGTGCCTATTTAGGAACTACAAGAGAGGAGCATCCTATCTTCTCTTTTTTGATTTCTCTCTATGCAAGCCATTCAGACAAAGAAGAAAAAAAAGCGGCTTTGGCCTTGTATCATTTACAGAACCTTAGCCGAAGTCATTTTGATAAGCTATATCAGAAAAATGAAAACGATTTTTTAGCAGAAATGCGGAGGTTTACAGGCAGTGGTTCAATCTATCCAGATGGTCAACTTTCACCCCATCCTATTTCTTTACAGCATGAAAGAAAAAAAGAGCCATCTCTAGTAGAACTTCCTTCGAGTCGTCTCTTTTCATCCTCTTTGCAAGATTGGTGGTCAACAAAGGGAGAAGAGGATGCTCCTTTGGCTGTTTCAGATAGAGTGGAAAGAAAAAAAGAGTCGTTATCGAATCGATCTGAAACTGATAACTATTCCAGTGCAAGAGCATATGAAATAGAAGAAGTTTTCGAAGAGATTAGAGAAGGAGGCCAGTTTGTTCCTAGCCAAAAGAGCATTACAAGGGAACAGGCTAGCAATTGGGAACAAGAGCTAAACCAGCTTTACAGTGAGAATGAAAAAATAAGAATAAAAGCTCGAAATTCTTTATTAGAAAGAGCCAACCCAGAGATTCAAACGGAAGAAGAGAGACTAGCTCTTCTTTCCGAAAAAAGAAAAAAGCTGACCTTGGAAGATTTAGAAAAATTATATCTACAACAAGATGAAAATAGCTACCGTGAAGCTATTTCTAGCTCCTTGAGCAAGGAAGAGATCGTTCAACTCCACAGTGATATAGCCCAATGGGAAGTGATAGAAATAGAAAAGATACGGCTAGAAAGAGCAAAAAAACTCTTACTTGCATTACAAAATGAGGGTCTACAAGAAAAAGCTGAAGATAGAGCCTCTCTCTCCTTGCAGTTTTTTGCGTTAGTAAAAAGCGGTCTTTCTCATCTTGCTATCTCTTATCCCCATCCCCTTGTTTTTTCCAGAAGAACCGGTCTAATCCTCAGAGAAGATCAGATGAAAGATTTAGAACATCTTCTTCCTAATAAGAAGAATTGTTTTTTCGAGAAACTGATGGGAGGAGGCAAAACAGCTGCTGTAGGACCAAACCATGCCGCCATCCAAGCCGATGCAAATAAGCTGGCCATGTTTATCACAGATAGCTCCCAGATAGCCTCTGTAGCTAACATTTTAAAAGAGAGACAGTTTACTGCTTTTGGGCAAAGAGTCTTTAGACTCCACTATTCTAGAGAAGAATTGACGCTTCCTCGCTTGAAAATGATATTGGAACGTCTGGAAAGAGGGCTTAGAGAAAAAGAGCTGCTCATTACAGATAAAGCCTTTATTCAAACCTTAGATTTAGAGCGTACGATCTCCTATTTCCATTATCATATCCCTACTGAAGATTTGGAAACCGAAGATCATGCTAAATTAGCGGAAAAGATAGCCCTTCTCAATCGCATTTTGGATATTTTCCGCAATAAAAGCGCAGGGCTTGGCGATGAGATTGATTCCCTCTTACGATCCAATCTTCTTCTCCACTTCCCGATGGGAAGAGAGAAAAAACTTCCCGGTTATCAAGTAGGTTTAGTGAAAAAACTTTTTTTCCTTCTCTCTACAGATTCCTCTCTAAAAGAGAGAATCAGATTACAAGAGAACAAACAGACCCTTATCCAAAAAGCTGAATGGAGGGAGCTTGCTCCTTTTATTGCGAACCTATGCTTCGAATTTTCCGAGATCAATCTGAGAGATTCTTTGAAAGAGAGTTTTGTCCGTTTTACAACTGGAGGATTTGATCCTGAAAAAAGCAATGAGGATCAGGAATTTTTCCAAATGGTTAAACTTTTACATGAATCTGAATCGGAAAGAGACCGAAATAAGGCAAATTGTATCTGTCTCATCCGGAATCTTTTGGAAGATGTTCTGCCGCATGCCTTCACACAATCCGTTGGAAGAAACTTTGGTAGAGCCATTGATAATGATAGAGTAGTACCCTACAGCGCTGTAAAGACCCCTGAAAAGACCGAAATTGGTCATCCGATAGAAGCTCTGGTCAAACATTATATGACTGCTTTGGCTGAGGATGTAACAAAGGAACGATTACTACGATTTGCTACAGAATTACTCGAAATAGCAAAACCTTTTTGTGCAAAAAAAGGTATCTCACCTGATCTTAGTCCAGAAGGAAAATTCTTTCAAAAAATAACAGGCGGACTGACATTCAGTGAACTGAGCAATAAAGAAAAATTGGAAGAAGCGGTAACACATCTGAATTTATCACCCGCTTTGAAACTCTCGATGGAAGCTGAGACAGCCCACTCCTTTGTAAGAGTGCATGAAGAACATATATCTAGCTCTCCTCATGACTTCACTCACACCGTTGGATCTTTTCATGGTATGTCTGGCACATTGTGGAATTCCGACGGGTTTCCTATCACTTTTTCTGAGGGCTTTCCCGATAGAGGAGAGTTGGGAAAAATATATCACACCCTATTAGAAAGGTCAGATGAGACAAAAGTCTTCGTGGGAAATCCTGAAGAGATAGATTCCCTTTTACATATTATCTTCGAAAAGAAGAAGTTTAGTGCCCTTTTAGATTCGGGAGCCTTGTTGAAAAATTTCAGTAATGATGAGGTGGCAAAAGCTCTTTTACAATATGCAAAAGCGAAGGGGTCATCTTTTGAATCGATCCTATTCTTCCATAAGAAGCCAGGAGAGACAAAATCAAATCATCTTTGCGCTCTTACTTATGCAAATAATGAAGAGAAGCTTATCTATCTAGATGGAACCGACTCTCAGAGCTTGGCAAAAAGAGGAATCGATCCCAAAAAATCATTTGTCTTTGTCGATGAACCTCATACCACAG
>CAYPKB010000017.1:1612-13711 GCA_964411185.1 uncultured bacterium | reverse complement strand
TGGTGGTCAGCAACACAGAATCACTATTGCCAGAGCCCTGGTAAAAAAAGCTCCCATTTTAATTTTAGATGAGGCCACCTCCTCACTGGATGCAGTCTCTGAGCTGAAAATCAAAGATGCTATTAAAGAGCTTCATGGCGAAGTGACGCAGATACTAATAGCCCATAGATTGTCGACCATCGATCATGCTGATAGAATTATCTATATAGATGAAGGAATGAAGGTAGCGGAAGGGAGCAAGGAAGAGCTTCTTACTACTTGCCCTTCATTTAGATTGATGTGGGAGACCTACCATCAATCTTCACACAAAAATCTCTCTCTTTCTTAATCTTTTTTATTTTCAGAAAAATCCATTCTCATTACCTTGCCCAATAGGAGGGCGTATGGTTTTAGGGCCTCAGGATCTATTGAAACATGATATTGAGGAGTTAGTGAGATTATCTCATTTACTCAAGGAGGATCCCGAAAAAGAAGAGATCAAAAAACAAATTCGTCATCTCTCCAAAAAAATGGAGGGGATCTCCAAGCGATTGGAAGATAGAATATACCAACTACATCAGGAACTACATCATACTGTAGAGAGTTTTTTAGACTCACCATCCTCCTCTGAAAGATATCTCGAGATAAAGCAGATATCTTTACAACTACATAATAACCTACAAGAGTTGTAATATGACCGACTTTAAAAAAAGGCACAAAGAGGCCTCTCCAACTCCTAACGAACAAGAATATCTAGGAGTAGTACGAGATATAAAAAAAGATTGTGATCAGAGCGTAGAAGAGATTTGTTCTTCTACTGATCTAGAAAAAAGGATGGCTGCTTACCAGAATTTTCAAACTCTTCGACAGCATTACAAGAAAAGAATCAATAGACTCTCAGATACCCACCGAAAAAAGATAGAAAAAGCTCTAAATTATGATCTTCATAGAGTCAATAGCAAGCTAGAGTCTACTCCCATTTCCATCTATTTCGAAATAGATGGACTGCATATTCCTATCTATCATCCAGAGACAAAAAAGCCTTTTTCTCTGTTGGAGTTTTTTCAATCTCCCTATCTCAACGATGCGGAAGTGGCTTTTACGGCTCATCTCTCAGAGTTGGATCTCTCAAGATTGCAGGAATACTTCCCTGGAATAGAACAAATTGAAAAAGATGCAATGCAAGAACTACATCCCTTTCAACATCTCATGGTGAAAACGGATACCGTAGCCTACGACGTTTTTTTTAAAGGTAGAAAAGGATGGGATATTGAAGGGAAGGGAAGACTTCGTCACCTATCAAAACATTTACATTTCGATATTCCTACCATCCAAAACCCAGGTCGTATTGATGATCTATTTAAACAGATGATTGAGGAGGTTGAGCATGACTAAAGTAGGAGAAGGAAAATTTCAACCACCTGACCCTAAATCTCCGGAGACATCTCTGAGACAAAGTGTGAAAAAATTTAAGCAATATCTTAATGATTATGATACAGCCTTCAATCATCAAGAAAAAGAGATCTTACGAGATAAGATGCACTCAGAGCTTAGCCTTATGTCTAAAATGGCGGAAGCTTGTAACAAAGAGATTAGAAATCAGGAAAGGAAGGTCTCTCAGGATTTTAAAAATTTTGAAGCCTCTCCCTACGACAGCGATGTAGAAAAAATTTTAAAACACGATATCAGCACGCTTGGAGAAAGCTTAGAACATTAGCGTTTTGTTAAGAATTTATTAACAAACATCTATTTTTCTGTTACTATTTATTGCATAAATAGTCATACTCTCTCAAAAAAAAATTTGGTGATTTATGCAACCGCTAAGCTTTTTTCGAGGTGAAAATCCATCTTTGCTTTCGCAAGAATGTTGTTCTTCCGATACGACAAAAAAGATAAAGGAGTATGTATGGGAATTTTTTTCTTCTCTATTGCTTTTACCTTCTCTTCCTCTTTTGTTAGCCGACTCTTTTACATCTTATCCTCTCTTCTACCAATTTGCCACCGTTTTAGATTGTCGTAGTGCTGTTTATATCTATTTTTATCTCTCCACTTCTATCAAAGATCCTAAAGAACACTCTCACCCTTATATTCAAATCGCTAGATCCCATAAACGTGATGCTATCGTAGATTTTTTGCAAAAGCGTGGTTTTGAAGAGATACATCCATCTAACAAGCTTGTGGAAATAACCAAAGCATCTTCTCAAAAAAAAACTGAGCTTCCACAGCAAAAAAAAGAAGATTCAATCCAAACAAAGATTCTTGCTGCCTGTAAAAAATGTGATGTGAACGAATTAGAGCAATGCCTTACTGCACAAGAAACGGTTCGGTTTCTACATGTTCAGGCGGTTTTAGAGTCTGATGGAAGCCCAGAGCAAAAAAAGGAACTATTGCAAAGGCTAGCAGGCCATGGAAAGGTAGAACCTTTCACACTTGAGATGAGCAGAAAGTTTTTCTTACAGTCTTGCGAGCGCAATGTACAACAATGCATTTCTCATCTTCCTAAATTCATCAAAGAGAGAGAGATGCAAAATGTTATAGATCACCTGCTAGAAGATAAAAATATAAGAGAACAACAAGAAAAGGCTATTGGTTTTTTCTTGGAAGGAATCTCTCCTCCTCATTCGCACATTGATCTTTTTTGTTGCATGACCTTTGCAGCAAGACATGGTCTTTTTTCTCTCATACCAAAAGCGGCACTCTTAGGAGGAAAAGGTTTTAGACTAGATGCTACAGAGAGTGAGCTTTTTTTAGAAAAGCTGACTGAGCCGAACAAAAGTGATGATGAAATAGTAGAGCTCTTAACCACTTTGGGAGAAATTGTTCGATACGATTTTCGTTCTTCACTGAAGTTCTTCTTTACTTTCTTGAAAAGAAATAATTACAAAACAGTCAATTATTTGTTATGTCATCACATTGATATTAGTAGGCATGATGCGAAAAAAAGTTTCGTTAGGAATTGTAGGCGGCTCCACAAGGAAGATGTAAAAGCTCTTACTACTCTTCTAATCTCTGCTGCGAAGAACCAGCATTTCAAAAAGATGCTCTTCGAAATTCATGAATATAGTTGGATGGACTATTCCGAAATTGCAGTTTTTCTAAGTAAGCTAAGAGAAGTTGCTTGTCTGTTTTTTTCCTCAGCTATTCAATGCAGTGATCCAAAAATAAAAGAGCTGCATAAGAAGATTATGGAGCTCTTTCTCTCTCAGGTAAAGCCGAATGAACGTAAGACAAAAATATTAGATATTTTGACCTATCTGAAAAAACATCAAATTTCTTTAAAAGCTTCCATACAATCTATTCCCAATCACTCAAAAATAGTTTTATTTCAACTTGTACAAAGCGCATTAGCATGCCAAAAATTACGCTTTTCTCAAGACTTTTTAACAAAAGTTCTTTCGAACAGCGAATTTTCTAACAATACTGGAATTGTAGCAGCTTTTGCAGAGTTGTATCCATTTATGGAAAATCTAACGGAAGAGACAGTAGATGAGCTTCAGATAGAAGAGGTTGAAACGAAAGAGTTTCTCATCAAACTGGTAAAAAATTTGCATAGCTTATTTAAGGATGTTCAGAATGAAGATAGAAAAGCTCTGCAAGATTTCAGAGAAATTCTCTCCTTGTTCAAGAATAAAGATGAGATCCTCCGCGTTCTTTTTCAAGAGGATAGGCTTCATTTGAAACAACTGGAGTATGTTTTTCCTCCTTTACAAATCCTTTCTAACCACCTTACTAAGATTGTCTCCGATGCATCCGATCAGTAGTCCTACAACACCTAGAGTAACTAACTCTCTTCAAGAAGAGGAAGAAGTCAGCTCCTTTGACAAAGTGCGCCTTTTGGCCAATGAATTTTTCAAAACTCTACTATTAGCTCCGCTTTTCCCTTTAGTTTTCTTCGATTATCTCTTTGGAACACAAATTTTTTTTACAGCGGCAGTAGTCATCAACTGTATGACTGCTTGTAAAGTCTATATCGCATTTTCTTCCTTGTTCGATTTTGATGTGGAAAGCCATGCTGAAGTTACCAAAAGCTGGAAAAGGGAAGAAATCCTTGAAGATTGTCTACATGGAGGAGATACCTTTTTATGGATAAAAAAGGAGTGGGAAAATAGAGAAGCTCCTATTTATCCTAAAGATATTCAATCTCTTCTACAATCTAATTTGAAAAAAGAAGAAAAAGAAGAGATTGTTCGTATCATTGCCAAAAGGAGCAACCCGGGACTTGAAGATAAGTACTATCTGAAAGAACTTTTCATAGAAGCGTGCAAGCAACAGCTAGAGGAAACCACCTCTTTTCTTTGTCGCTTCATTTCAGATTACGAGCTCCCTTTTTTTTTGCTAGATTATACTGAATATACCAGTGAGCTCGAAGGAGCAGAAAAAATGATTCTTATCATTTTAAATGAAATGAAAGAACGGGGTAGAAAATCACTCTTTTATCTCATCTTACCAAAGTTTTTGGAACGAGGATATGTAAAAGCCCTGAAAAATTTGCTCTCTTTGGAAAAAAGAAGCAATTTTTCTGGAGATAAAATAATCAAACTTTTTTTGCAGAACAATTGGACAGAGGAGAAGATTCTAGTTGAGCTCAGATCATTTCAACCATTTTTAGATCTCTCTTTACTCTCCGAGTTTTCCGCTCTTTCGCTCTTCGATAAAGCGATGGGAAATAAATGGTTCACATTGGTTAAGTATCTGCTAGATAATGATTTACGGGTTGGATATGGTCGAAAAAGAGATTTCGTATCTAGATTTTTCTTGCAATCTGATTGGAAGGAAGAGGAGATCCTAGTTGCTCTCATTTCTTTAGAATCCTATTTAGATTTTTCCTCTCTTTCAGACCTTTTACTTTTTGAAAAAGCGGTAAAGAATACATGGTTCAAACTGGCCAGCTATCTGTTAGAGCATGAAATAGACATTGGATCCTATGGTCGTGAAAAGATATTCATATCCAGTCTAAAGCAATGTGAAAAGATAGACTTACAAAATCTCTTGGAAAGTGCGAAAAAACATCCTCATTTTTCTAATACTTGTTTTCGAAGATTTTATACTTTTCAAAACAAACTCTTTTCATGGTATGCCTACCCATTTTTAGATATCCTTAAAGAGATTATTCCTTTTTTCCTCACATTGAAAGATGAAGAGATAGAAGAAAAGGTAGTTCTTCCATTTGCTAGGCCCAAAATGAAAAGATTTCGGGATCAACTCATAGAGCTTTTCCTCTCCCAAGGTGATAAAGATCCAGATACGCCCATGATAAAATTTTTCCTCACTTTGAAAAGTAAACATAGAACTCTCTATTCTCTCACTAGAACACCTACCTTTTTTCCAGAATTCATAAAGGAGAAAATGCGAAATTTACATACTGAGGTAGTAATAAGCCCAAGAACAAATCTCGACAAAAATTTTTTACAAAAGGTTGTCTATCAGGGTACAAAGGGTACGAAGAGATTACAGATGGTCAAGAATGCACTCCAGAATATATATGCTTATATCGATAATATAACAGAAGAAACAGTAGAAGAGCTTTTCACTAAACCCCACGAGCAAGAGGAGAAGTTGGTTGCCAAGGAATTGGTAAAAAAGTTACATCTTTTTTTTCAGCAAATCAATGAAAAAAATGAAGAGGCTAAGCAGACTTTAGAAGATGTAAAAACCCATATGAGAGAAAAGACTCCGACTTTTGATAAGCTCTTTATCTTCTCTCCGTTAATCCATCTCCATAATAATATTTATATTCCTCTTATGAAATTCTATGAATTTTCCAATCCCCAAGCTTTCTCTGTTCATCAAGAAGAGAGTCAACAAAGAACCTCTTCTCTTTTATGGGTTCTTCGTACAAGTGTATAATCTACCCATTTACGCCAAAAATTCTCGTTTTCTTTATAAGAGATGAAGATCAAAGTTTTCGTTGATGATCTAGTGACTCTTTTACCTTTTTAATAAAGTACTCTTCATCTAAAAGTGCCTCTACGGTATTGACTGGGAATAACAATTTATTCTCAATTAGTTCATGCGGTTCCTTAAAAGAGCCATCTTCAAGAGTGGCAGCTACAATATTTTTGTTAGGTTGAGACAATAGAACTTGCGCGTGATCATCAAAAAAAAGAGATCGAATATTTCCCTCTTGAAAAAGGGGAAAAGGTTTTCCATATCTTGCATTCTCCCCATGGCTAAACCACCATTTCCAATCATCTTGGATGAGGCAATGTTCTTTGTGAAATTGTATGAAGGTATGTAGATCGAAAAAACCTCTTTCTGTTTCTATTTTCCCTTTTTTCATCCGGTATGAATATTTAATTAGCGGAATACCTAAGGTTTCATTGATTTCACTAGCAACAGATGGTCCATCAGAACCAAAGGTGCGCATAACTAGTGTGTAGGGAATGTTTTCTGCATCAAGATATTCCAATAACTTATAAAAGGAAGGAAAAACAGTCTGATCCATGGAGGCAAGCTTCTCTTTTGCTTGAAGAAACTGTTCTTGGACCTTTTCAAAGGCTGGGTGATTATTTTTCTCTAGATAGTCCAGAAAGCGTGAGATAGTCTTATACTGCTCCTTTTTCACCTTTTTATCATGGTTGGGGTTAGGGACTTTATGGAATTTGACATATTCCGTATAAGATATTGGTTCTTCGATGGACTCGTCCCAAGTATCAAAGGTAAAACATGCCAACGAATAGGTAATAACCTTATCTGAATCCAAATTGGCAGCCTTATCTGTTGCTATCAAGGTCTTATTGATATCCAGGTGAAGAATGAGATGTTCTTTTTTCTCCTTAGGGATCTGATGCATGCAGGGACATGTAGCCAATGGTATCTGATCTTGTATCTCTATTACAGCTACTGGTGGTGGGGTATCTATTATCATATTTACACCTTATGTGGATATTCGAACGTGAATCCTGTTTTTTTTATTTTATGGTTAGATACTCTTTTATCCATTTGTATCAAAGGATCAAGATGGGGGTCCCAATGAGGAAGGGGTAAGCTAAATCTCTTGCATAGAATCTCATAAAGCTCTTTCTGCGTGAGATGGTCATCATCTGCTAGATTATATATACCTTCCAAACCATGAGAGAGGCAGTAATCAATAGCATGTACTACATCATGTAGATGGACCATATTTGCATGGTTATTTCCACTTCCGGGCAATGTTTTTTCTTGCAAGGCTTCCATTTTTTCTTTTAGCTCTCTGCCGGGACCATAGATTTCGGTAAGCCTGAAAAGAAGTATATTCCAACCCCATTCTCGCAAAGAGAGGAACTGTTCTTCAGCTGAAATCAGATGGCGTATTTCAGGAACTTTTGCTAAAAGAGGGCTATTTTCATCTACCCATTTTCCTTTATGATCACCGTATACAGAACTGGCACCTGTAAAAATTAAGGTTCTAGCCTTTTTTACTTTTTTTGCCGCCTTTTTGATTGTCTCTGCTGTTGCTAGATAGGTTTCTCTGTAATTATCGAGACTCCTGGGAGTGACAGAGACTACTAGTACCTCATGTTCGGTAATGAGTTCGCAGATTGTTTCAAAATCGTTGCCTTTGGCAAGGATCCAATTTTGATTTGCGTAGGTGGGTTTGATACGACTTTTTTTTGTGGTAGTGCAGGTAAGAATGTACCCGTTATTTCGCCATAGATCGGCCAGTGCCCCCCCTACATATCCACATCCAAGTATTGCACATTTCATATTTTTATCATGCTTCCAAGGAGCCTACTTTGATAAGAGCCTCTTTCAACTCTTGATTAGAGGCCTTTTCAAAAACTCCGTTTTTTTTCAACCAACCAATATAATCTTTAGGCACATCTTGAAGAGGTCTGCCTTGATATTTGCCGAATGGCATCGTCTCTAATGGCTTTACAGCTCCGCTTAAAAGATCTATAACTACCTCCATAGATAGATCATCTACAAGATATTGAAAGACTTTGGCAAGAACTACGACATCATCCAAAGCTCTATGTGCTTGGTTTTTTTCTATTCCATAGATCTCACGTAAAAACTGCAAGGAATGTCTTGGAAGATCAGGTCTATATTTTCTAGCCCATTTTAGGGAATCTACATGTTTGAAATTAGGTAACGCGATACCTTCTCTTGTATACTCAGCAGATAAAAAGAGTTTATCAAAAGCATCATTGTTATGGGCAATGAGAATGCAATTTCCTTCGCAAAATTGAGCAAATTCCTGACCGATTTCCCTAAAGGAAGGGGCTTCGGTGACCATATCATCTGTAATGTTATGTATCTTGGAAGATTCCTCTGGTATAGGCATCCCAGGATTTACTAATTTATTAAAAGTTTGATCTTTCAGAAGGTCAAAGGCTGCGATTTCTATGATTCTATCCCTGTCAGGACGAACCCCTGTTGTTTCCAAATCATAAAATATGGGACGTAGTGACATTAACCCTTCTTTGTTAAGCGAACATAAAACCGAAAAGCTTTTTTTTACGCAAGGATACAAATCTCCTGAAGGAGTCTATCGTAGATAAAGAATTACTGATCAGGATATTGAGTAGTAAAAAAGCAATTTTTTCTTGTCTTGAATTGGATGGCTAACAATACTTCTGCGCGATTTAACTAAGGTGGTAAAAAAAATGAGTGTACATACTAATTCCTATAGTCGTAAAGCCAAATTCCAACTTCCTGTAGAGGAAACTCTAAGACCCTCTTCCAGACAGGATAGTTCCATTCAGGCTCTCTTCCAAGAGAAGATACAAAACTCTCAAGCCTCTGAATTGCCTCTTGATTCTATACGAAATCGGATGGAAATCCATAGTACTAGATCAGCTTCATCCACAGAGGCTGCAATCCCATATAGTGCTCCTCAATCTACTGATGGAACGCCGCGGGTAAACAGAACACTTGGGAAAGTCTCCTATTCCTGGATTTATAAAGAAGTGGGCAACTTAAACATTCTTCCAAAAGAGAAAAGGAAAGCTTCTTTGGAATCTTTTATCTCATCGCTTTCTACAGGTGCGCTTAATGATTTTGTTACTATTGCTATCGATCATCGCATGAATGATGCTATTGAATTTCTGTTCGATTCATCTACAGTAGCTCATCTTGACACAATCGCATTAGGAAAAATTTTATTAGATCTTTCAACAAGAGGAGATTTTGAGAGACTGAATAGAATGAGAACATTTCCAAATTGGTCTGAAATAGCAACTCCTGGCATTGTGACGCTAGCACTACACTTGACTTCAGGTATAAATAACACCCTTTTTTATATACTTGTAAATGATCCTGTTACAAAGAAATTATCCTCTAATGATATACGATTTCTGCTCTCAAGTATATCTCAACCAGAGATGATAGCAAAATTGAGTGAACTGCCCAGCTGGACTCAACTAGAGAAAGTTGGCTTTCAAGAAGAGGATCATATTCTCTCTTTGCTCTCGGCTCGTAGCCATGAGTCGGTGAAAAAACTGCAGGATTATCCAGCTATTTGGAGAAAGTTTCCTGCAAGCGATGTAAGAAATGCATTTGTCACTCTTGTACGAGATAATGCCACAGAAATGGTAGAGTTTTTCATGAAAGACTCTGTCCATAGGAAAGCTATTTTTTGTTTGAAGACTTATAGAGAAGCAAAAGGTATGTTAACTCCTAATAGCGACAGAAGGATTCGTTCTCAGATGAAAAAAATACAAAAAGATCTCATAAAAAAGGGTCAATTGACTCTTCCAAAAATCTTAGGAAAAAGAGATAGAGAACTTTCTGCATTTGCCAATAAAAAAACTATATTATCTCCTCGTCTTAAAGAAGAAAAAAGAGAGCAGAGAGTAAATTTGCATTCACCCGAAAAAAAGGGTTCATCTGTAGATGCTAGTCCGAGGTTTACTGGGCAATCTGATTCTTCTCCGATAGTCGATCAGGAGAAGAGCAAAGAAGCCGAGCCAATAGGAAGAGAAAGAAATGATTCGGATAGCTTTGAACTAATCGAGATGCTTACAGTGGATAGTCCTAAGCAACGTGAAGAATGTAAAATGAGCAGGGGATGTGAAGTGACTTCATGTATTATCCAATAATCGGAATCTAAAACAAACTGTGTTGCAAAAATCATTTTGCAACACAGGGTTTTTTTAAGAATAGAGCCTTCATCCGGCTCTTTGCAAGAGCTCCTCTTGTTTTCCTAAAAGAAAGGTCTTGATTTCATATTTTTCGAATTTTGAAGCTCTTTTTATAGCTGATTCTATATCCCTAGATACGATCTCTTTTCCTTTTTTATGAGAGAAAAAATATTTCACTAATTTAAGATTATTGGCAGAGGCATGCCAAAGCGCGGTTCCAATATCTCTACTGGTTACATCTCTTGTTGCTGAATGTTCCATTAGATATTTTACAACAGAGTAGTGGCCAAAGCCACAAGCCAAAAAGAGTGATTCACGAACCTGCTTTTGGGTAATTGCAGAAGCTCTTTTATGACTTAGAAGATATTGTACAACAGAAAGATGGCCACCTGATAAGGCTCTTCCAAAAGCAATATCAAAAGTATCGTCGTGAATTTTTATTCCCTCCGCCTTTTCCAGAAAAAAAGTTATAAGATCCTTATGGCCGCCGTCTGCAGCATGGGAAAATGCGAGCTGGAGATTATAATTATTCATCTTTCTCATAGTAAGCGCGTAGGGTACCAGCAATCTTACTACCGGTAGATGTCCGTTTTTTGAAGACTCTCTTAAAGCTCTCATCAGATCAAACCCAACAATTTCTTGGTTCCTTCTATGATGTAAAATTGAGCTTACCATGAGCGTATAGCCCACTTCAGAAGCTCTTAAAAAGGCGCTTTGAAGAGAGCTTTTACTTGCTGTTGTAATAAAAAATCTTAAAGAAGGTGCGATTTCATCGTTGCTGCATTTTTGAAAGCTGTCTACTATCTCTTCTGATGTCATGATATAGATCTTAGGAAGTGTTTCTATGATTTTTTCGTAGGATATTTCTTTCAAAACTTCTTCACTATCAAAAACTTGGTTTGCATTTCTATCTTGTCTGGAAGAAGATGGCGATTGATAAAATAGAATGGGGGCAAAAAAGAACAAAGTATGAAATACCTTTTTTGTAATTGTAGCTTCAGAGTCCTTCCTGGAAATATGTTGAGCAGAAAACTCATGAAAATATTTACTTTTTTGAAAGTCCGAGTAGAGTCTCTCTCTGGCAGCTTTGAAAATAGGTGCTAGATCGCTATCTCTTGTATCATTCCCTTTTTTGTTTTCTGGGTTAAAGAGAAGAGAAGGCCTTTCCCTTAATAAAGTAAATATTTCATTCTTTGTGCTCGCTATCGAAATCTTATTCATAAGCATGTAGCTCCTTTTCTGATTCAAAAAAATATAAGACGATTAATGTTCAAAAGAAAATAGTAAAAGGAAAAAATAAAGAAAAGATTTTATTTTGAGGATTTGCAGATCACTATCTCATGATTTATTAATTTCGCAAACTATATTAGTTTTAATTAATTTTTTAATATTTATTTTAAATATAATAATGTTTTAAAATATTAAAAAGTTTAACCAAATAGTGATTTTATGCAGGTAACCAATCAAGGCTCTTTGGATATTTTTCCTTTTTTAGAGGAAGATAAATGTCCCGAGCTCAATGAGAAGGCCGCATCCTTTTTATTTCAAAATCATCCGATTGAAAATAGGAAAGATCTCATAGAGTTTTCATTGAAAGATCGAGTAAAAACACTCCATTCTTCCACTCCCGCCCTAAAGAGAGTCGCTTGGAAAGCTCTTTATACCGCTTCTTATGTTTTTTTCTATCTTCTGGTTATTCCTTTGTTACTCTGGGAGGTTTTTCTATTTAGCCCTTATAATCATAATCCCATTATGAGAGAGCTTATACCATTTCTCCTAGTGATACCTATGCTGGTACATGCGTGGTTTATGGCAGCTGTTCTCAAAGCGTTACCTAAGGAAGAGATGGAAGAGAAAATAAGGTATTGGTCAGATTTTGAAGAAGAGGTGAAAAACTCTTTTCGAATACATCAAAAAGTATGTACCGAAGAGAGATCTCGTATTCTATCTCACCTAGAAGAGCTAGCTGATTTTATTGTTGAAAATACGCAGAAGCTGCAGCAAGGTGCATTAGAAGTTTCCAAGCAAAAAAAATTACAAGAAAAAAAGATAGAGT
>CAYPKB010000017.1:0-1602 GCA_964411185.1 uncultured bacterium | reverse complement strand
CTATTAGATATGCTTGTTTTTTTTCAAAGTATTCCAGAAGCGCAGATCTAATTCATAAATATTCGAAATATAACATTTAATATTTTTTTATTTTTTAATTAAATTTATTGCAAAACCATTTTATTTTATAGTTTTTAAATAAAATGGTTTTGTAAAATATCCTCAATAATTAAGAGGTTAAGCATGTCAACTACAAGTTTATTAGATAGATATGAAAATTTTTTAGATACATATATTCCTGAAAATTCTCTTCAAAATACTCTACATGAATATTCCGAAAAAATAGCCACAGAGTATGCAAAATTTTTAGACGAATTTTTTCAGAGCGCATCAATGAAAGATTTTACAAAATGGACCTACACTGTAGGAAACGGGCATCTAATTAAGGAATTTGCGGTCCATCTGGCAAAACTTCCCTTAAGAGAGGGAAGGAATCTATTGGAACTGTTTTTCAATTGTACCAAAGAGGTTTTGGCATTTACTCTTTATGGTGTTTCTCATCCTTTACTGCTTCCTTCAGGCATATTAAAAGAATTATCTGCGTTTTTATCTGAGACAAAAAAATTGATAAAAGTAGGATCTAGTCTGGTAGGCGTTTCTGCTGGAACAGCCATTATTTCTTCTTTTTCTCCTCTTATTCTTATGCTAGGTGGTCTATTTCTGTTTGCGGGGATTTCGAAGAGAGTTCTTTATGATTCTATCTCAGAGGAGGATTTAGCACATCTCTTGCTACAAGGTATAGAAGCTTTCGAAACAGGATTGTTTTTTGGGGCTGCTGTAGGTGGAATCAAACTGTTTTTTAGTAAGTAAACTATTCTATTGTCTAGGAAACCTCAAAAGAGTCTCTTTTGAGGTTTTTTTCTAGAGGCATCTGATTAGTTAGATCCAAACTCCCTGTGCTATCAATTATCATCCTGTAAAATCCTATAAGTATGACCAGCTCACAGATTCCTTTTTCTCCAAAGCTTTCTTGGCAAAAAAGCAAAGTAGATTCTTTGATAATTCTTCTATTCAGATAGGAGAGGATAAAATCTCTTAACTCACTCCAAGGAGAATCATCGATATTCTCTTGTTTCCATAGCCTATCTAAGATTTCGGGAGGAATAGATAAGTTTGAGGCTCTTTCTATATGGTTATCCCAAGTGAATCTACTGCCAAGATGAGCCGCCGTACATAGAGTTACAAAGCAGGTGATTTTTTCCGGTAGAGAGCCTTGAAAACGAAGGAAACTTCCTAATTCGGAAACCTTTTCTAAAAGTAGGGGATGATGAAAAAGATATCTATACAAGGATCGAAGTTCACCTCTTTTTTTAGATATTTTTTCATATAGTGCCTGAGTATCTTCTTTTAAATCTGGGATAGGATCGGATAACATATGGGAGATTAAACCTTTTCAGCAAATAGGCATTATATTTATCATAAGGGTATTTTTACAGGTATGCTGATGAAAATATTTTTCTTACTCACCATTGTCTCTCTATTTCTTTCATCCTGCTTTCAGGCTTATAGTGATGATGATTTACGTACAACTCCTGTAACAAATAACCCACAAATTGTCCCTAATCATGGGGGAGGGTTGCCTAATATGCCCTCTTTTCCTCA
>CAYPKB010000016.1:0-13788 GCA_964411185.1 uncultured bacterium | reverse complement strand
TTTGATGGTATAGAGAAAAGTTGTGAGGATTGCGTATTTGCTCTTCTATTTTCACTATGAGGAAACGAAAAAGAGAGAGTCTTTCTTCCTCTTGCAACCTATCTTTTGTCGCTTTTTTATATTCGTTGTAAAAGCCGTGCAATATGGATAAAAATTTTTCCTGGACCTTACCCTCTTTTACAGCTTTCTCCAAAGGAGAGAATAATTGATTTTCTTCAGAGGTCCAATGGTTCATTGTTCAATGTGGAATAAAATTCAAATGCATTGATATGCATATTTTCATCACTTTTAAATTCTAAATAGGCATTGGCTTTCGAAGCGAGTTTTGATAGATAACTCTGATCATCTTGTGAAAGATATTTATTGAGTTCCGGATGAACAATCAACCGCAGAGCATATTGATTGTGAGCATTGATCAATTTCTTTAATGTTCTTTCTATCTCCATAGAAACGCTTTCATGGTTTTTCACCAATCCAGACCCTACACAATAAGGACAGCTGGTAAAAAGAGTTTGTGTTAAAGATTCACGGCTTCTTTGTCGTGTCATCTCTACAAGACCAAACTCACTCATTCCCAACATAGTGCATTTGGCACTATCTTCTTTCATACATTCCTTCAACTTATCTAGGACTCTTTTCTGGTTTTTTCGATAGCGCATATCGATAAAGTCACAGATGATTAATCCTCCGACATTACGAATACGGAGCTGTCTTGCTATTTCTTCTGCTGCTTCCAAATTGATTCTGACTAAACTCTCTTCTACATTGGTTGTTTCCGAGTGAGAGCTTCTACCCGAGTTGACATCGATCGTATGCATCGCCTCTGTTCTATCGAAAAAGAGATAGCCACCGCTTGGTAACCAGACCTTTCTGCGGGTAGCTTTTTCAATCTCTCTTTCCACATTGAACCGTTCGAACATAGGATATTTATCCCGAAAAAATTCAATTTTCAAAGGATGCTCTTTTTGATACTTATGATAGATTCTCTTACATCTTTGGAATGTAGGATAGTCATCTACCAAGACTCTCTCGAATTTCTTGTCGACAGCTGTGATAATAGCTCTTTTGATCAGATCGCTTTCTTCATACAAAAGGCAAGGTCCTGTTGCTGTATGAAAATTCTCTACAATATTTTCCCATGTCCTAATAAGGTCAGTCGCTTCATCAATCAACATTTCTGAGGTAGCATGAGCAGATGCTGTACGACATATTAACCCAATATGCTCGGGCATCTCTAAAGAGCGAATGAAGGATTTCAATGCTTCCCTCGTCTCTTTATCATCAATTTTTCTTGAGACACCACAATGAGGATTATTGGGGAGTAAGACCAAAAATCTCCCTGCAATCGAGATGTTGGAGGTAAGTCTTGCTCCTTTGGTCCCAATGGGTTCTTTGACTACTTGTACTAGGACAGGTTGTTTGGCTTTGAGTAATTTAGATATGTCAGCGTTTTTTTCTGGGGTTGGTTCTTTTGATGGTTTTTTTTCCATCTCAAAATCCATATCATAGAGCTCTTCAAATTTCTTTTTGTTCTCTAAGATATCGCTGATATGTATGAACCCATTTTCTCCTTCATTGATATCAATGAAGGCAGATTGGATATTGTGTAAAATATTCGTTACCTTACCGCGGTAGATATTTCCCGTGATTTGTCTTGATTTTTTCCTTTCAACGATCAAATCATGGAGGGAGCCATTACGAAGGTGAGCATATCGAATTTCTTTTGATTCTACATTTAATAGAATTTCTTCCATAGTTTCGTTTAGCCCGATTTCTTTCCCTAATGATAGGGTAAAAAATCATCTTTTTCCACAAAAATATAGGATACTCAATGAGTAAGGTAGGCTTCTATCTGGGAGGTAAGTTTTTCCTCTAACATTTTTTGGGCAGCTAAAATGGCACTGAACACCGCAATTCCCTTAGCATAACTGTGACATTTGATCACCAAGGGTTGCACTCCAAGCAGAAGAGCTCCTGGAAATTTGGCGTAGTGAAGATGTTTCTGCAGATCAGGAAAAAGATTTTCAATAGGAGTAGATATTTTTTTCTCTACTCTGCTCAGTACGAAATGAGCGATTCCTTCTGCAGTTTTTAAAAAAATATTTCCGGTGAATCCATCGGTGACAAGAACATCTACTGCACCTAAAAAGGCCTCTTTTCCTTCGATATTACCTATAAATTGAAAGCCATTTTCTTTAGCCTTCAGTTCCTGGTAAGCCTCTTGTAGTGCCTTTGTTCCTTTAACAGCTTCTGCACCTATATTCAGAAGACCCACTTTCGGATGAGATATTTTTTCCGCCTTTTTTAGAGCCACTCCCAACTCCACATATTGTAAAAAATGTTCTTTTTTTGATGAGACATTGGCACCTACGTCAAGTACAACCATGGAACCACTTTCGGTAGGCATCATGACGCTAAGGGCTGGACGAGAGATTCCAGGAAGTAAAGGTAAATAGCGTAAAGAGGCTGCAATCATGGCTCCTGTGTTTCCACAAGTTATCATACCGTCGAGAGAGTTTTCCTGCAGAGCTTTCATGGAAAGAGAAAGAGAGGAATTTTTCTTTCTTCGTATGGCTAGAAGAGGAGGTTCATCTAAAGAAATGACTTCTTCAGATAGCATGAATGTAGTGATACTCCCGAGCTTTGGAAATTTCTGCAATAGAGCATCATAATGATTTTGCAGCTGCAAGGTTCCAAAAATCGTGAGATAGGGAGCACGGTCTGTTTGCAAAAGAAGGGGAACGAGATCTGACAGAAGTTCATGGGGAGGGGTTTCCCCTCCCATCAGATCAATTCCCAGATTCTTTTTTGGCTTCAACGGCTCTTTTTGCATAATGTCCACAAGAAGGGCAGACACGGTGTGGTCTTTTCTTTGCTCCACAATTATCACAGTCAGAAAGGCAAACAGCCTTTTTAGCCATGTGAGCTCTTCGGGTACTGCTTCTTTGATGAGAGTGGCGGTTTCTTGGTACTGCCATGGGTTTTTATTCCTCCTAAGAAATGTTATCTAACCCGGAAAAAGGATAGTGTATGTCATCTCCTTTTTCTTCTTCAGGTTTATGTAAGTATGGTTCTATTAATGGTCTTTCTTTGCAATTTCCATTGTTGCATTCTACAAAATGGGGTAATTCAAGTAAGAGGGTATCTCGGATGAGCTGTTCCGAGGAAAAGGTAGCCCCATCGATTTCGGTAAGTTCAATCGTTTGATACGCATTTTTTATCTCTATGTTTTGTTCAATCATATGGTTACAAATGGAACAAGGCATGGTCACTTTTGTGGATGCAGAAAAATGGAGGATGAGGTGTTCATCACTGATGTAAGCCTCTCCTGTAACCTCTATAGGGTCCTTGCAGATGAGTTCGCTTTCTTCAATTTCAAAAACAGTTGCAGGAATCTTTCCTGTAAGGTCCTCTTTTTCACCCTTTCTTAACCGGTCTAGATAGATCAAATATTTATCATCCATAGAGCTAATACTGTAAGGGAAATATCGATTAAAATCCAGGGCTTTAGGAGATCTTGCTAAGGAGATGAGTTACAATCTCTTCTGAAGCTTTCTTTTCTCCCATTAGACGGGTTAAATCTCTACAATTTTTTTGACATTCTGCATATTGTTCTTTTTCCGATAAGAACCTTTCAGCGTAATAATAAAGATTTTCTTCTGTAAAGTGAGGGCCAAAAAGTTCTGGAAAGATTTTCTTACCACTCAAAATATTTACCATACAATAATACGGAAGAGAGATTCTAAAAATATATTTGGCTAGCAGGTAATCCCTTTTTGCAATGGCATAAGAGACTACAGTAGGGGTGGCATGAAGAGCTAGTTCTAGGTTGACTGTACCTGAAGTGGCTAAAGCAAGCGAGGCCGATTGCATAAGCTCATATTTTCTTTCACTGGGTATTTTTTCTATATGCTTTGGAAGAGGGTTGTGAAGAATATTAGGAGGTATACAGCAACAAATTTGCATCCCGAATCGGTTAGAGAGCTTTTCTGCTACTTTGACCTGAATAGCTAAATTTGCCTCTATCTCTTTTTTTCGGCTACCGGGAAAAATAGCGATGATTTGTTGCTTAGAGATATTCTTTGGATGAGTAAAGTTAGCGATTTCTTCAAGAAGAGGGTTTCCTACATAGGAGACAGGAAGAGTTGTATGAGAAAAATATTTTTTTTCGAATGGAAAAATGGTAAAGAGGTGGTCACAACCTGTAGCCAATTTTTCTGCCCGTTTTTTTCTCCATGCCCAGACAGACGGAGCTACGTAATGAAAAATCTTTCCTTTGTACCCACTTTTTTTTAAGGAGTTTTCTAAATGCATATGAAATTCTGGATAGTCAATACAAAGTAGAGCTTTTGGATTTTTTTCCAATATTCTCTTTTTTACCTTTCGAAAGAGCTTAAATAACTTGGGCAGGGAAGTAATGACATCAAAAAAGCCCATCACTTGAAACTCTTCCATGGGAAGAAAAGTGATCATTTTTTCCTTTCTCATTTTTGGGCCTGCTATCCCTTCGATGGTAAGAGAAGAGGTTTCCTGGCGCAAGCGTTTGATGATAGGCGCTGCATGAGCATCTGCGCTGGCTTCGCAGGCAGAGATGAATAGGTCACAGGTGGAGGGTTTCTGCAATCCAATCAGCTCCTGCTTTGAAAATTTCGGGAGGAGTGCCATGTCCTTTGAAACCTATGGAAGGGTAGAGAAGGAGTTCTATGGGAGGAGTTCTTATTCCATGCTCGAAAGCAGTTTCTGTCAAACTCTCGAAAAGCTCGAAACAATTTCGTGTTCCTACTCTTTCATCTCTATTGCCCATAAACATTTTAAACTTCCTGTCATAGAGCTTAGAAGCAACAGTATGAGAGCGATAATAAGAGACTAGAGGATGGGTAGAGAGATCGGAAAATTCAGCTGCTTTAGATAGATCGGTCAGAGGGGCATAGAATAAGAGATATCGAAAAGAGGGGATACGCAAAGAGGCAAACATGGCGATCAAGGCACCTCTGGAGAGACCAGCTATAGCAATTTTTTCGGGTAGGAGCAGTTCTTCTTTCTGCAAAAATTCCACTACCTCCTCCACTTTATCAAAAAAGGGAGATAGGGGATCTGTTCCTTGAGAGAAATCTTTGGCCCAACGGAAAAGAGCATCTTGAGGTTTCAATGGGGGTTCATGATAGGGAAGAGTCATGGAAATAACCCGAACTTCAGAAAGAGGTAAAAATTGTACAATTTGATTATAAGGGTCCTGGCTTACACTATCTTGAGCGGAGAGAGCAAAATAGAAAAGGGTAGGGACGGCTCCTTTTTCCAGGCCTGGTCCTACATAGTAAAAGGTGTTATTATTCGTTACTTTTACGGCTAGGGGATCGATTTCTTGCATACTTTCTACTTTTTTTTTCAGGGAGATCTTTTTCTTTTTTTCTATCAAAAGCTTTTTTCCATCTCAAATAATGACTCTCCAGTGAAGGGTTGAGATCTGTTCGAAGCTGGAAAAAGTGGAGTGCCAGAGGAAAAGAGGGATCCTTCGGGATGCGTATTCTTCTGAGGGAAGATCCTATGCGGAATTGGGAGGTTAAAACAGATAGCACAGAGCTTTTCATTCTTCTGGATAGTTTGAAAAAGGGGCTAAAAATATCTTCTATAGAATTTTTAGCTTTTTCCGCAATGATACCCAAATGGACAGTTTCACCTTTTTTTTCTAAATGAGCGATCTTCTTTTCCAAAAGAGGGTAGATCAAGCAAGAGACCAGGACAGGACGATCTATTTTTTCTTCTCTGATTTTTTTATCCATATGAGATAAGAGAGCAAACAGATCTTTTTTTTCCTCTTTTTCCATTTCACAGACGGTAGGAAGTAGCAGTTCTAAAAGGCCATATTCTTCCAATTTTTTGATGAATGGAGCAGAAGAGCCTGATTCTAACATTCGGAGCAGCTCTTCTAGAATTCTTGCTTGTGAGCTTTTTACAATCTCTTCACGACAGCTTTTCAAAGCCTGCAAGGCAGAGGGGTCTACCATAAAATCAAATCGAGATTGGAATTTTGCCAGTCTTATCATTCGGACAGGATCTTGCATGAATCGGATTTTTGCCTGCCCAATGGTTCGTATCAGCTTTTCCAGTAAATCCATATACCCGCCCACATAGTCTATCACCGTCTGATTCTCGGGATCATACAAAAGACCATTGATGGTAAAATCTCTGCGCAATACATCCTCTTCTTCTGTACCGAAATCATTATCCCGAACGATCAAAGAAGAATCTTCCAGATCGCCGGTTCTGAAAGTAGATACTTCGATAACCTTTCTTCCGAAACGAACATGTGCAAGTCGAAATCTTCTGCCTATAAGAAAACATTTGGGAAAGATTGCTTTTACCTCTTCTGGCTTGGCAGAGGTAGATATATCAAAATCTTTGGGTTTGAGATTTAGCAGTAAATCTCTTACTCCTCCTCCCACTAAGTAAGCAGAAAAGCCCTTTTCTCTTAGCTTATGAATTACATAAAAGGCATGACGATCTATTTTGTGAGGAGGGATCTGGTGTTCTTCTAAATGATAGATTTTGGGCTGCAAGGTATTATCCGTAAATGAGTAAGGCTGATTAGATCATCATAGGAAGAATCTACTCTAAAAGTCAAGGTGGTCAAAGAACCAAGAGATTGATAGAATACTTGCTTATGCGTTCACATATTTTTGGCGGATCCATGATTGTGGCAGGGACTGCCATAGGAGCTGGAATGTTGGCTCTCCCTGTAGCTACTGCAGAAGGAGGCTTTCTCCCTTCTATTTTGATCTATTCTCTTTGCTATCTTTTTATGTTAGTTACAGGGCTGTTTGTGGCAGAGCTTTGTCTAAAGTCAGAAAAAGAGGTTAATTTAATCTCTATAGCCAATAAATATATGGGTAAAAAGGGGAGATACCTTACCTGGGGGCTCTATCTCTTTCTTTTTTATACATTGACCATTGCTTACATCACTGCCGGAGGGAACCTCATATCACAGGTAACAGGTTATAGTACTTTTTTTACCATGCCTCTTTTTACATTGCTGTTTGGATCTCTCGTCTATGTAGGGACACAAGCTGTGGATCGTTCTAATCTTCTGTTGATTACAGGGCTTATCATCTCCTATCTTATTTTTCTTTTTTTTACTGCAGATCATATTGATGTAACCCGTCTTTCTCATCTGGCATGGCCCAAGGCTTTTTTGGCTTTGCCTGTCATATTTACCTCTTTTAGCTATCAAGGAACGGTTCCTTCCCTTGTCACCTATTTGGGAAGGGACTCTTCCAAGATACGGTGGGCTATTGTGATAGGCACGACGCTTGTTTTTTTAGTCTATTTGCTCTTTCAGTTTTTTATACTAGGTAGCATACCTCTACAAGGTTTGATAGAGGCTAAAAAAGCTGGTAATACGGCTATATCACCCTTGGCAGAGTTATCCGGTAGAGAAAAGGCTTATCTCTTTGGTCAGCTTTTTTCTTTTTTTGCTGTTACCACCTCGTTCCTCGGAGTCACTTTAGGATTATTTGACTTTTTTTCTGATGGATTGCGGCTAAAAAAAAGAGGGAAGACAAAAGCGATTGTCGCTTTTTTTACTTTTGTCCCTCCTCTATGTATTAGTTTGATCTATCCAGGGATCTTCCTAATAGCACTAGGGTATGCCGGTGGGATAGGATGTGCCCTGCTGTTGGGGCTTTTACCCTCTTTGTGGATCTGGAGTTCCCGGTTTATTCGCAAGGAAGGAGGGAAGAAGATCATTTCCGGAGGAAGGCTTTTTCTTCTCTTTCTTTTCGCTTTTGTTCTTTTTGAACTCTCCATTGAAGTCATTGGAGAGCTCCTTCGTCTCACCTCTTAGCTTGCACCTTTTTTCTTTTTCTCCTATGTAAAAAGATATGAGGGATAGAACTATTTCCAAAAGACTTGTCATCTATACCATACTTGCTTTCATCTGCATGAATGGTATAGCTCTGGCTTTTGTCATTCTTCGTACTCCTGATCCTTTGAATATTGATGTCAGTAAAGGACTCACTTTTGGGTATCCCAAGGCACCTGTGGAAGTGGTGTTGTTTGAAGATGTACTCTGCAGCAGTTGTCAGTGGTTCATGAGGGAGATCTATCCTCAGATCAAAAAAGAGTATGTAGATACCGGTATTGCTCGTTTTACTATCATTCCTGTGGCTTTCATGGAAGGGTCAAGAGAGCTATCCAATGCGATGATCTGTGTTTATCAAAGGGATCCCAGAAAAATGTTCCCCTATTTAAAGATGGCTTTGGAAAGAGGAGATTATTCTGCCGAGGGTCTTATAGAAGTAGCAAGAGAAATGGGATCACTTCCTTTTGGGATGATACAACAATGTATTGAGAGTGATCGATATTTTCCTATCATGAAAAAAAACTACGATCTGGGAAAAAAACTTATGGGGGATAATTTTGGTACGCCAACTCTTTTCATAGATGGTGTGATGACACCCTATCATGCCTATCATCTTATTTCACTGCGCATCCAGAAAGGAGCGTACGCTAAATGAGAAGGTATGGGTTATACTATGCTTGGTTGGTTGCTCTTGTTGCCACTATGGGAAGTCTTTGGTATAGCTTTCTGTTTGGACAACAGCCTTGTCCTCTCTGTTGGTATCAAAGAGTTGCTATCTTCCCTCTGACAGGTGTGCTAGCAGTAGCCTGTTTTCTCAATGAGAGAAGAATTGCGATTTTTCTCTATCCACAATTGATTTTTGGAGCTTTGGTCTCTTCCTATCAGATTGTGAAGGGATATTTTCCCTCTCTCTATTTTGCTCCTTTATGTGGGCCCTATAGCTGCAACGGCAAAGATCAAGAGGTTTTAGGGATAGCTGTTTTGCCTTGGCTCGGTCTCTTGACCTCGCTACTCATCATCTTTTTGTTGTGGCAAGCTTCCAAACTATTCTCAGTATCAGAGGAGCATGCTGACGATTAAGTCACTGCTTTTAATGGCAAACTTAGTTTCATTCTTTGTGAAATCAAAGCAAATTTCCACACTCACCTTTTTAGAGATGGCATTTGTCTCTTTTTCCATAAGAATCCACTCTGTCGTGGCTACTATACTCTTCTTATCTTCATCAAAACTCCCCTCAAAAGTGGGTCCAGCTATGGAATTTGCTAACTCCCTATCATCAATATTTCTATCTTTCAAAGTATAGTTTTCATTCGTGAAAATAGGAAGGGTGAGAGCTGTCACAAAAGAAAAGGCACCTTGATGGAAACATTCTAATATTTTCCATAGTTCAGTATCAGAATGTCTTAATCCTGTAGATCTTTTTATTTCGCTTATTAGGGAGCTCACGTCTGAAACTTTTTTTCCGTTACAGTAATAAGAATTTCTTTTCACATCTTCTTCGAGGTCTCTTCTGATTGCCCTTTTATCGTTTCTAAATCTTTCTTCTCCTGGAATACCTGGAATGGTTTCCTCATGACAGAATTCTTCCGCTTCTGGACGATCAAGCTTTTCTGCTGGCATTAATTGAAGTAAAGTATCAATATGTCTCTTTGTTTCTGCTTTGAATCGAGATAGGAAATCTTCTGTTAGATCTTCCGGACCGGGTATCACGATATCTCCAAAGATTTTTTTGCTGAATGCCCCCTTAGAAACGAATAGAGTTTCCAATTTAGCTAATATTTCTTCAGTGGTAGAAGGCTCTGCTTTTATCATGCGAGGAAGAGGTTCATCTTTTTCACTAGATGGAGGGAGTTCTCTCTTTTTTTCCACGAGAGAAAAAGCGTTATCTGCCAATGCTTTTATCTGGTCTTTGATTTTTAGTTTTTCTATATCTTCTAGTTCTTTTTCCAAAGGAACCATCTGATCAAGTAGATAGGATTGCAAGATTTGAGGATACAGAGCGGCTCTTTTTTTGATTTCCGAATTTGCCATTACTATTTTTTCCAATTCTTCTCGCACACTTTTTTGTATTTTAAAGATGTTGGAATCTTTTACCGTTTTCTCATGTTGGGTAAGCATCTCTTGGAATGGCTCGCACCCATCCACTAATTCTTCAATTTTTTCTAGAACTTGGGTTCTCCAATTCAAGAGATCGATACAATCAGTTGAAATATCTTGAGCGGAACCATTGGATTGCTTTGAATCATTATATTTAGCTGCATCATCAAGCTCTTTGTTATAACTCCATTTAGAAAAATCAATACGACGAGTTTCTGCATCAACAAATTGTCCAAGAAGTAGAGATGGGGTAAATAGAATTTTTTTCTGGTCTTCTGTTAGTAGAGTTTGTGCAATATATGATTTTTCCACCTTTTCTCGCACTTTATGACGCATCTCTTCGTAAGTATTTTCAGCTGCCATTAGTTTTAATTCATAATTTTTTTTAGACAGAGAAAAAGATTTGATCGTTGATAACTTCCACTTCCATTTTTCTAAGGGTTTTTTAGCACCTAGAATATCGTAACGCACATAGTTGAAAGCATATTCCAATATAGAGGGAATCAATGTTAAAAAAAGCATGGCACTTTTGAAGACAGTCATAGATAAACTATCTCTTTTTTGAAAAGACCAAGGAGTTATTCTACTTGTTAAAGGACGGTGTAGCCACGTTTCATAATCTTTTTTATTTAGTGGAGTTACTCTTACTGACATAAAAAGCCTATATGTTTTATTAAATAATTTAGTAATATTATAACATTTAATTTATTTATTTTTAATAAAAAATTTAATTAAATTAATTTTTATATTTATTTTTTTAATAAAAAGGACCTAGGAAGCCTAGGTCCTTGTGAATTAAGCAGAATTATACCTCAACTCTGAAGAATTCATCGGATGGAGGAAATGTTTCAAAGAAGGATAGTTGTTCAGTTGGACGGTAAGCCTCTAATGTCTCCTCAAGCTCCTCTTGTGTGAGAGCAGTTTCATCCAGAGATTGAAAAGGGGAGATAGGTAATACCTCGCTTTCAACAAAAATAGGCTCTTCTTTGAAAGGAACCTCTTCCTCTACTTCTCTTTTTATCGGATCAAGCTGTAATTCTTTGGGCAACTCCCCATAGTTCTGAACTCGTAGGTCAGTTGTGCCTGCCTTGAAATCATAGGTAACAGTAAATATAGCTACTTGGTGTGCTTTGGTACCTGATCTATTTGTTACCAACCCTATCTGACTCAGCTTCAATATCTGCTGGCCTTTGTTGACTTTAGCTTCGAAAGTTAAGGTATCTGTTTCTCTAAACCACTTTTTCAGTGCTGGATTATTTTTAATTCTATTTCCTGTATCGTCCCATTGAAAACCTTGCATTCTGAAAAGACTGCTTACGTAACCACTAGGAGTTAAAATACCGCACTGATTAAACATATGTAACATATCAATTACCTTTTGTTCTTTCGAAGAGGTTGGAAGTTTTTCTAGTATTCGAACTAAGCCTTGTTTTCGAGCTGTTGTGATCGGGTCCATCCCATGCTTTTTTTCCAATTCTTGCAGGGCTCTCAATGCTTTTTTAACCGAATTTCTAGCTTCTCGAATCCCTGTAGTAGACGGTGAGATAGATGTCATAAACGTATCGATGATCTCTTCTGCTATCTTTCTTCGAGCTTCCGATGTATCGCCTTTCTTCACTTCTCCGTTGAAAATGAATCGACTACGATTCAAATCGATGGCGATTGCATTTTTTGCACTTTCTTCTGTATTTCCAAAATAAGTGCCATCAATGGTTTGCAGTTGCCTGGAAGTTTTAAAAGGTTTAGTTATATCATCTATCTTCGGAAATAGCTCTCCAAACTCCTCAATCAATCTTTTTTCTAATCTTGCAAGAGGGTTTAGGTAGGATTCTTTCAATTGGTTGACTGCAGCATCAACATCCCTTATTGATGTCATCAATGGTATTTCAGTAGATAACTTATCTACTAAGTTTATCTGAGCTTCCTTATCCAAATGAAATTCTTCTTTGATTTTTTTAATTTTTTCGGTTTTTCCGAATAAACCTGCAACTTTAAGGATATTATCAACGTATCTTAAAAATTCGCCATTAGTTGCATTTAGATTATCCTCTCTAGTTGTTCGATATTCTTCTTTTATCTCTTCAGGAGAGAGCTGGGATTTCTTCCATGCGGATTGAATTTTTTCTGTTGTAATTTCTTCTGTTGGTAGTTCTGGTTTTGTTATTCCATTAATCTCATCTAAGAATCTTTTTTCGATTTGTTTATAGGGTGTCACTCTTCCTAATAAATCGTATCGGATAGCATTTACCAATATTTCTACGGCATTGGCTATAACTCCCAGGGCAACAAATAGGACTTTCCCTAGATTAGCTAAGGATAGCTCTCTGCTGGGAAGTAAACGATAGGTATGAGGACGGAATGTCTCATTCCACACTTTGTCGTGGTTTTTTACAATACTTAGTGTCATTTTTTATTATCCTTTAATAATTATTATAATAATATTTTACTAAATAATTTAATTTATGTAAATAATTAATATTTTATTATTTAATAATAATAATTTTTTTAATATAGTAAGAATTACAGAGAGGAGGAAGTGCTATGACACTAAATACGAAGGATTTCGCTCTCAGCCTGGGGATCGTCTGGGGTGTAGGGTGCATGTTATTAGGCTGGGTCGCTGCTGCCAATTGGGGTGACTACCAGGTTGAGGTAATGTCCTCATTTTATTTGGGATTCCGTCCAGGATTCGTCGGAGGGATTATTGGAGGAATTTGGGGTTTTGCTGCAGGGTTAGTAGGAGGATATGCGATTGCCTTCCTATATAACTACTTCGGTGCCAGTAGGAAAGGAAAAAAGAAATAAATAGGTTGAAGAGCATGTAAATATGGCATGCTCTTTACTCTTCCTGGGAGGGACTATCTACTGCAGTAGGATCTACCTTTTTCACGAAATGGGTGAAGGTAATGGTATCTGATTTGGTCTTTGGGTTTAGTAGATCAGTCAGGTCGATTTCCGTTAATACATTTAAATGGGCAAGGACTCTTTCTTCAAGTCCTTCATTTAGAACTTTTTTTACAATCCTTCTAGGATTAAAGATATATACTTTATAGAGAGGTTCATCTTGAGCTCCCTTTTCTTTCTGGAAGCTTAAGGTATATCCTCTCTTATCGCCGCTGCCTACAAGATTCATGAAAGTCTGCTTATCATCTTCAACATATTCTCTATAAAAAGCTGCCCTTAAGAATGTTTCCGTTTGTACTGTTGCTCCTTGGTGTAGGAATTCTTCGCCGATTTTTTTTAGAAGATATTTACTTTTCCATGAAGGTGCAAACATACCCTCTAATTGAGAAGCTACTCTAGGCAGGACAGAATTTTCCTTTGTATATGCTTCATCTAGCTCTTTTTTGGGCAAACTATTGTCATTTCTTTTTGGAATGAGAAGATTTCCAAAAGCAAAGTGGGAGCGGTTCATATCCGTGATAATCGTATGTAATTTTTTCTCCGAAATGATGAAAGAGCCTATCTTTTCTGTGGGAGCTTTGGAAAAAAAGGATGCAAAAAAATCTGAAATGCGAGCCAAAAAACCTTTGTTTGGGTTTTTCCATTTTGCATAGCTGAAGGACTCCGTTTTCAAAAATTCGTCAGGCCAAGAGTGTAATAAAAAAGACTCATATTCTGTGGGGTTTTCCGCTTCTGAGGGCTTATTTGGTTTTCTAGAGGATTCGAAAGCAGTTGGTCCAGCAGATTTTTTCTCAGCTAAACTTTTTACCATACCATTCAAATCTGCTAATTCGTTCTTAGCAGATTCGGCTGCATTCTCTGGCTTTGTTTCAGATCCTTTCCATAAGGCAGCAGGAGTGAAAACTTCTTGCGCAATTTTCTCGGTTTTC
>CAYPKB010000015.1:1748-14107 GCA_964411185.1 uncultured bacterium | reverse complement strand
TATCATATGGCTCATCCTGGTTTTGCAATGTAACGTTTCCCTGATTTTTTTTATCGAAAAAATCAGAGACTCCAGTCATGAACATTTGTACAGCAAGAAAGGTTAAAATTAAACCCATCAATCTTTCACATGCTATGATCCCTTTTTGCCCTAGCTTCACACCGATCGTTGGAGAGAGAAGTAAAATGATGAGAGAGAGAAGCCAAGCTAGCACGATAGCAGAGATCATGACAACTGTGCTATAGACAGGTGAGTAGATCATCACAGCAGCCAAGACAGAAGGGCCTGCCACAAGTGGAATCGCTAGAGGAACAATAAACGGTTCTCCTACTAATTTTATCTTCTCATTTTCTTCTTTAGGATTAGGGAAGATCAATCGCAATGAGATCAAAAATAAGATGATTCCTCCTGCAATTTGCACGGTATCTTGGGAGATTTTCAAAAACTGCAGAAGAGATTCGCCTACAAAATGAAATAAAATGATCACAAAAAGAGCGATCAGAAGTTCTCGGAAAATGACCTGTCTTTGTCTTTTAATGGGTATTTCTTTCAATACAGTGATGTAAAAAGGAATATTACCGATAGGGTCCATCAATAAAAAAAGAGCAAAAGCCAGGGATGCAATAGAGAAAATAAGGTAACTATTCATGAGATCTCTCTGTTTCTATTTTTCTCCAAATTTGATGGATAATTTTCCTTTGCTGTTTGTTCATATTATAGAGTATAGCAAAACAGTCATGATTTTTGTAAAAGGCAGCTCTTGTCCAATTGGCAGACCCACACAAAAGTACTCTATCATCAATGGCTAAAAATTTATGATGAAGCAATTTTGTATGGCTACTCAAATAGATCTTAGCTCCTTCTGATTGTAACCTTTCAATTGCCTTTTTACTAGCCCCAAAACTGGAGTGAAAATCGATGGCAATCTCTACTTGTACTCCTCTTCGTTTAGCAAGAATCAGTTCATCAAGAAGCACTGGGTGGCTAAGGGTAAACATAGCTAGATGTATGGAATGTTTGGCTCTGCGTATAAGTTCTTTTACAGCCTGTAAAGCGTGCCCTCTCGGGTCAGGGAGAAGCCAAAGTTCTACCATCTGACCACCTACAGATGTTTTAATACTTCCAGAAGAAGAAGGAGCATGTTCAAGTAAAAATTTAGCAATCAAGGGACTGTGAAAGCCAATCATTAGATTGTCATGCATTTGGAGGGAGTTTCTTGTCATATTCGCGGAACCAATAAAAGAGATGCTGTCATCTATTACCAAGATTTTTTGGTGCATCAATCCTTTTGATTTTACCGGATGGGGATTCATCAGAGGCAATGAAGAAGATAGTTGCTTAGAGGCAGTAGGATCGTAATAGATATCTACCGGGAGATTTTTGGCCTTTTTTTGAAGCATTTGTAAGATAGTTGGCTCTGTGAGGCCAAACATCACTAAATGGATCGACTTTTTAGCTTGATTTAGCGCATGTATTAGCGTGAATCGTAGATCCTGTCTACATTGATTAGAGTATAAGAGTGGGGGAGCATCGGCTTCTGGGATAGTGGGAGATACGGATTGGTATAGAAACCAACCATACATTCCTAAGACAAGGAGTAAAAAAAACTTTTTTTTCAAAAAAACTCCAAAGTAATGAATAGCCCTTACGACTACTCATTACCCTTTGGAATGAAAGATGTAAATTAAATTTTTTCTCCGCGAGCTCGAAGTTCTCTAATTACTGCAGCTAACCCTTTCTTGTCGATGGTTCGAAGAGCTTCTGCTGATAATTTCAAACGGACAAATCGATTCTCTTCTGCAAACCATATACGCTTCTTGAAAAGGTTAGGGTAAAACTTTCTTTTGGTAATACCAGTAATTTTCAGACCAATACCTTTCTTCTTCTTTGCGATACCTCGAATGGTATAACTTCTTCCCTTAGCAGTTTTTTTTCCAGTTACAAGACAACGTTTAGACATAGTTCCTCTGATATGTTGAAGCAAAAGAATACTCATCATTTGGTTAATTTACAAGAGATTCTTGAGCTGACTAATATAGGTAATAGAAAAATAAATTTTTTATTGAGGATAGAAAAAGACTATATGGAATCATTTTCTATCCTCTGAAGTAATATTTACCAATATAAGCTCTTTTCGTATCCGAGCTCCATAAGGTAATCTCCCATGATCTGTTTGCACATTCTTTTATGATCACTATTAAAGTAATTTTTCCATATACCCATTTTTTCTTTTCTTACCGCAGGCTTATTTTCGTTGTAGACCTTATTGAGCATGAAAGTCATTTGCTTGGGATTCAATTGTATGTCTAAATAAGCCGCGATTTTTTGGATATTTTGTTTTTGTCTGCCGGGAGTTAAAGTAACGAACTCTTCAAACTTGATGATTAGATTTTTTTCAGAGTAAAAAGATCGCGTGATAGCTGGATTATTTTCTATTTCTGACTGAAGTAACAGAGAATAGATTTTCTCATTCATAGAATACCGCTTCCAATCTTCCGGTTTGATCCCTGGAGGACTTTGATTTCCTTTCCCATGAGCTAATATTTTTGTCATGTTTTGATCTCTTGGATCTCTAATTAATACGATTTTTTGAAAATCTTGTTTCATTCCAAATTTGAGCAGGTCATTAATTGTGCAACGAAGAAATCGGTTTTGATTTTTACAATGTTCTTCTAGCTCTGCAAAGCTTGAATTTTTTACCACTTGAGGATCTACGGGCAACTTACCTGTTAGATAAGAGATGCATCTCACCATTAATGGAGCATCATCGTAGGAAGAGACCAAAAGAATAAATTGTTTTGTATTGATGCTATTGAAATGTTTTTTAGGAAATTTATTCCTATAATTTTTCAGATCGATTTTATATTTTTTAGCTACCGCTTTCCCCCAATCATGTCCATGAGCTTGAGAAGAAAGGGCTAAAAATAAAAAGAAAAGTCCTAAAAAGGGAATGCTGTAGATTCTATGCATAAAATGTAAAGATTTGGTTAGGTTTTTGATAATCAATCCTAAAAACAAATCTTGATAAAAGTAAACAGATTTTTAGAATCTTAACAGAAGGTAAAGCAGGTGTTAGGAGCATGGAGGCTCCTAACACAAAGATTAGTTGACTCTTACTGCCAAATCTTCATTTTCAGGTTTGAAGAGCTCTACCTTTTTTCCTTCACTTATAGTCCCTTCCAAAAGAGCTTTAGATAGGAGATTTACAGCATCTTTTTGTATGAGCCTATGCAGGGGTCTTGCTCCAAAGATTGGATCATACCCTTTTTGGGCAAAATAGGCTAAAGCGCTTTTATCTATGGATAAATCAATTTGCCTTTCTTCTAGTCGTTTGGCTAGTTTATCAAATTGCAAAGCGACAATTTTTTCCATGTCAGAGATTTGTAGAGGAGCAAAAGGAATGATTTCATCGATACGATTGATAAATTCCGGACGGAATTGTGTTCGTATAATGGGATTGATAGATTGTAGGATACTTTCTGGAGTGAGCTCTCCTTTCGAAGCTTCTTCCAGAATGATATCTGAGCCAAGGTTGGAAGTCATAATGAAGAGGGCATTTTTACAGTTTACCACTCTTCCTTTGCTATCAGTAATTCTTCCATCATCGAAGACTTGTAACAAGATGTTGAAAACATCTGGATGAGCTTTTTCTACTTCATCTAATAAGACAACGCTGTAAGGTCTTCTTCTAAGAGCCTCAGTAAGTTGTCCTCCTTCATCATAACCTACATATCCTGGAGGCGAGCCGATTAATTTTGAGGTGCTATGTTTGTCCATATATTCTGACATATCTAATCGAATCATAGCATCTCTACTATCAAAAAGGAGCTCGGCAAGAGCTTTTACCAGCTCGGTTTTCCCCACTCCAGTGGGACCTAGAAAAAGAAAGGCTCCGATAGGACGATTTGGGTCATTTAGACCTGCTCTGGATCGGCGAATAGCCTCACTGATAGAGCGTATGGCATTTTTCTGGCCAATTACCTGCTCGGATAGACGAGCTTCTAATTGAAGATATTTTTGCGTATCAGACTCTACCATTTTTTGGACAGGTATACCTGTCCATTTGGAAACAATTTCTGCAATAATATTTTCATTTACCTCTTCATGTAAGAGTCGTTGATCTAGCTGTTGTAGTTGGTTACTCTTCTCTTCCAGTTCTTTTTCTGCCTTGGGAATAAGGCTGTATCGGATTTCTGCTGTTTTACTGTAATCCAACTTTCTTTCCGCCTCTTCCTCTTGGAATCGCAATTGTTCCAATTTATTTTTTGTCTCTTTGATAGTTTGAATGATCTCTTTTTCTTTTTCCCATCTGGTTTTTATGGATTGCAATTCTTCTTTTTTTTGAGCTATCTCTTTTTCAATGGAAGCGTTGTTTTTGCTCTCTTTGGTTTGTGCTTCTAACTCTACATTTAGATTGGCCAATTCCCTTTCTAGTTTTTCAATAGATAAGGGCATAGAGGTCATTTGCACACGTATCAAGCTTGCCCCTTCATCAATCAGATCGATCGCTTTATCAGGAAGCTTTCTATCTGTTATATATCTATGAGAAAGAGAAGCAGCAGCATGTAGAGCCTCTTCACTGATTCTCACACCGTGAAAGATCTCATATCTCTCTTTCAGTCCTCGTAAAATGGTAATTGTGTCAGAAACAGAGGGTTCCTTCACCAGAACAATTTGGAAACGTCTTTCCAGAGCGGGATCTTTTTCAATATATTTTTGGTATTCGCCTAACGTAGTTGCCCCTATGCAGTGTAGTAGACCTCTTGCTAAGGCAGGCTTCAAGAGATTAGCCGCGTCCATTCCTCCTTCTGTGCTACCAGCACCTACCAGTGTATGAACTTCATCTATGAATAAGATGATTTTTCCTTCTGCTTTTTCGATTTCTTGCAATAAGGCTTTTAATCTTTCCTCAAATTCCCCACGGAACTTTGTCCCAGCTACCAGAGCTCCTAAATCTAAAGATACCACTTCCTTTTCCTTAATGGAGTCTGGTACATCTCCTTGGATGATTCTATGTGCCAATCCTTCAGCTATAGCTGTTTTTCCTACACCGGGTTCACCGATGAGGAGGGGATTGTTTTTTGTTCTTCTGGAGAGAACCTGTATGGTTCTGCGAATCTCCTCATCTCTGCCAATGACCGGATCCAATTTGCCATCTTTGGCCAGTTGAGTGAGGTTTTTACAATATTTTTCTATAGCGTGGAGATTTTCTTCGCTAGAAGATGAATCGAATTTCTTTTCACCTCTCTGTTTTTTAAGCAACTCTTCCACTTTTTGATAAGATAATTTGTTTGATTGCAAGAAGTCAGAAAAAGGGGGAGTAGCTTCTTTCACATAAGCTAAAAATAGATGATCACTACCTATATAACTGTCTTTCCATTTCGATTTAATGGAATCTGAGGTGCGGATAATGGATTGAATATTTTGACTGAATAGGGGAGATTGTTTATTTCCTGTGTAGGTTGGAAGCTCAGTGAGCTTTTCTTCGACTCTCTTTTTTAACAAAGTAGTGTCTATAGCCAAGAGTTCACAAAGAGAAGAGAAATATCCTTTCGGTTCAGATAATAAAGCTTGCAAGAGGTGATTCTCAGTGACCTCTGTGTGTGCTTTTTTTTCTGCCTCTTCTACGGCTGTTTGGAAGGCTTGACTTAAGCTATTTGTGAATTGTAGATCCATTTTTCTCTCCCTTTGGCATCGATTATACCATTTTTTCAGGAGAGAATCAACTATCGGTTAGAACTCTTTTTTCTTGCTTGGGAAGAGGGTTTTCCTGGTTGTTGCATCTCTTCCTGGGGAAGTCTAGGTTCCTCAGCCTTAGGGATTTTTCTCACGGGAGCTGCTCTTACTTCTGACTTGGTAAGCGTATTGGTCAGAGTGTAGGGATATTGCGCATTTGGGCTTCTTTCCACAAGGATTTCAACAGGAGTGAGCCAACTTTGGGTGATCAATCTATCATCAGGGTGAATCAGCCAAATACTGTCATCACTTAGTTTTACATAAGCTCCATTCCCAATTACTTCAGAAATATGAGGTCTCTTTATTTTTTTAGCACCGGGCTTAAGAGTATGATTTTCATTAATCCATTTTTGAAGCTCTTTTCTCTCTTGCTCCGAGAGCTTATGTAGACCTGTTGCTCTTTTTTGATCGGGAGTCATATGAGTATCTAGAGTGTTGGGAGATGAATAACTTTTATATCCCAATAGAGTTACCCCACAAAAAATAGGGATTGTCCATAGGATTCCCTGTCTGATTCTTCCTGTGAACTTATTTCTCCAACTCATGATGATTTCCTTCTGTCTCCTTATTTCGGAAAGTATACAAGATTCTATTTTATGAGAATGGTTAAATCTTTAACAACTCAATCGATCCTGGGGGAATTTTGCATTAAAGCCATTTTCCATTCCTTTAACATTTTAGGATGATGGTTCTCTTTATGGGTTCTTTTTTCTAAAGCAAGAAAATGGTCCCACGCCTTTTGGTAGTCCATTCGCTCAAAGTAGATCATAGCAAGATAAAAATTAATGATGGGGTGATCGGGGTCTAGTTGATGACATTTTTCTAATAATGGGAGAGCTTCTTTCATTCGTGATTGATGAAGGTAGAGAGAAGCAAGCTGTAAATAGCCCATTTTGAATTTGGGGAATTTTTCTACTAATTCTAAGAGTGTCTGCTTTCTTTTTTGTAATCCCTCTATTCCCTCTTCTTCAGAAGGTGATAGAATGATTTTTATAGCTTCGATATCAATATTTCCCTCAAAATAATCCTCTATGAAGGTCTCTTTTCCTAGCAGGTAAGGAGAAGAGAGATGAGCAATTTTCCGAAGAAGTTTTTCTCCTTTTCGTTTCTCTCCTTTCATTAGATAACTCAGGCCCAACAGCTCTGTAACCAGAGGATCATCAGGTAGATATTTCTGAGCTTTTTCGTAATAACTCACTGCTTCCGAATATTTTTGTTGAGATAAACTGACGGATGCTTGGTTGATAAAAGCCAGTCCTACCACATCTTTTATTTTTCTCTCCTGAAGAGCTTTTACTTCCACATTAAGGTAATGATCTGTAGGAACATTGATTCCTCTAGCTGTTGTTTCTATGTTCAAGTGTTCTTTTGTATTGATGCGATACCTCACAAAAATATGACCCGGAGGTGTTACTATTTCCAAGGGTAGAGCTAATCTTTGAGCAAGGCAGAGATAGAGAATGGAAACTCCCAGACAGACACCTTTTCTGGAATCGATTACTGTTGGGAGAGTGGTATAATCATCAATTTTTTTTGTGGAAAGAGAATGCGGAGGAAAACGAAACCCTAATTCGAAGAAAATATATTCATTCATAGCATGAATAGTATCAATATGAGAAGGATTGACTCCGGTCCGTGCTTGGATTTGCAAAGCCATGAGATCAATCATAGCTTCATAGGTTCGTATGAGACTTTTTGGCGCTTGGTCGGCTAAAAAAAGGGCTCTGCAGAGATCAATCTCGTCTGATGGCAGAGATAGCATCTCTTCTTCTGACCAAATTTTATGTCCTACTAAATTTCTGTTATGGAGCCTATTACCTAAATTCTCAATGATATGTAGTGTCTCTTCATCCATTTGGATCTTTTCTGTGGGAAGTGTACGGTTAACTAAGTGCATGAGGGGTGAGATATCTATTTTTTGAATAGAAGGAAGGGGACCTTCATCCTGAAATAGGATTTTTTCTGCTCTTTTTTTTGCTGCTTTTCCTTCTTTCGTTTCGGGATATAATTCGTAGAAGGCGAGATTTTGAGATAGGGAGGTAGGGTCAAGTCTTGCGAATGTAACTCGTGTTCTATCACTCTGTTTTGCAAATAGAAGCAGAGAAAAAAAGAGAATAGAGATAGCCTTGTTCATACCTTTACCTCAAATAGCTTATTCTCTAAAGGGGATAAAGCAGAGAGTTTTTGCATGGCATCTTTTAACTCAGAGTGAGAAACAATTTCTTCTATTGTTGTATGAAAGCAAAAGGCCCAATTTTGATTAGAGGGTGTTCCAGGTACGTTGATGCGGTCAAGGTTAGGATCTTTATGAGATAGTTCTGGAAAGAGAGAGAGATATTCTTGGAGCAAGTTACAATGGAAAATAGAGGAAGTAGAATGAGCATCTTTCAAGAGAGCAAATCGAATGGAGGGATCTAGATCTTTTTTATAGGGAATATTTCGGGAATTTGCAAATTCTTCTGCTTCTTTAGGGAACAAATGCCACCATTGCCAAAGTGTTTCACTATCATGTGTAGAAACAGAAGTTACACTCATAGGTTCATAATCCTGAGAGGGAACAAAGCGTCCATTTTCTTCCCACATTCTTTCCCATCTCATCACCTTTGTTCCACAAATACCTAACTCTTTCAATATTTCGTACGTTTCAGGCGGAATAGTTCCAAGGTCTTCTGCAATAGGTAACATAAGGGAAGATGCGAGCAGCATAGTGAGCCTCTCCTTTCCATGAAAAGGCCAGAGATATCGATTGTCCGAAAAAAAAGCACCCTCTTTGGGAGATAGATTTTTTTTTATTCCCCAAATGCGAAAAAATCCAACAACATGGTCAATTCGATAGATATGATAGATGGAAGAGGCGATTTTCAATCTGTTTACCCACCAATGTTCTATTGATGAGTATTCTGTTTCCCATTTAAACAAGGGAAACCCCCATTTCTGTCCTTCGCTATTATACATATCAGGAGGGGCTCCAGCTTGATAGGAGAAAGAAAATAATTCTTGATGGAACCAACAATCAGCACTATCTCGGCTCAGTAGAATAGGGATATCTCCCATTAAAAAGATCCCTTTTTCTTCGGCATATCTCTTTACTTTTTGGATTTGAGTATAGGAAAGAAATTGCAAGAGGTTATAAAAGTCTATCATATTCTCTTCTTCACGAATGAGGGAAAAAAGCTTCTGTGAGGGTTTTGAAAAAGAGGCGGGCCATGTTGGCCAAGGGTTTGGATAGAAACGTGTACGTAGAGTTAGGTATAGCCCGTACTCCACAAGCCACAGATTTTCTTCGATGAATTGTTGATAATCTTCTTTCTGGGCAATCTCGTCGAAGAAAAGCTGATAATACTCCCATAAGAAGGCCATCTTCTTTTTTCGTATATTGGTATAATCAATTTGTTTTCCTGGATGATCTTTCTGAAGAGTAGATATTTGAGATGTCAAATGGCCATAATTTTCTACTCCGGGGAGATCCCATAATGATAAATAGATAGGATTGAGAGCACAAGAACTGACAGCATTATAGGGGCTTGGATCTTCTGCAGAATCAGTCAAAGGGAGTAGCTGCAATATATCTATCCCAATCTCTTTCATCCAATCTATCAAGGGACAGAGATCCAAAAATTCTCCGATTCCTGCGCTTTGTTTGGAGAGAAGTGAAGAGAGCATGACAATAATGCCATGGTGAGGATGGATTCCAATTCTTGACCAATGAGGAAAAGAAGGAGTTTGTTGCAAATAGTTTTGTAAATATGAATTCATCCAAATGAAAAAGGTTTTGTAGAGGATTCATCCGAAGGGACCGAGTGGCCTGCCAGGATGGCATTTTGCCATTCCAAAGCTCTTCCGATAAAAATCGCTACGATATCTTTTAGTTTTTCTCCATTTAATTCCTTTGTATCAATCAAATAGAAAAGAGCCAAGGTATTATCGTAAGGATTGAATCCAAAAGTACCTATTCTATCTAGATGTTCATTGGCTTTTAAAGCTTCCATTAAGACCATTTCTCTGAATTTTCCAGGTTCTAGTTTGGAAACAAAACCAGATAAAATCAGATATTGTTCTGAGCGGTCTAATTCCAACTGAATTTTTAATCTTTCCTCCACAATAATTGCGCAGCAACCAAGCTTGTCAACATGAAGAGGGATGTTCAAATGAAGAGACAGTTCTCTGAGGAGACTTTCGAAAAGATTACTCATTTTCTTCTTCTTCCTCCTCTTCTTCTTCCAATTCTTCTAATGCTTCTAAAATAGCTTCTAGTAGATCTTCTCTATGTTTGTCATTGCGATATAATCTGGGAGAAATATTTCGAATAGCATCTCTCATTTGAGTAAGGATAATGATTTGAGCGATAATCTCCTCTAATAGTCCGAGGTTTTTTGCTGCTTGCAATACTTTATCAGGGGAGATGTATCGTTCTTTCAGTAGATTGATAAATTGTCTTGCCAAAAGTTCAAAGCTAATATTAGTCGGCACCATGAGTTGGTTTGCATGGAACTGAGAAAAAATAAGGTTTGTCCTAGACTCAAAAAATCGGTAGATGCCTAGAATGGCTTGTAGTGTACGCGCATCGTCCACCAAATTTTGCAATTCAGGCTTACTTATGGAAGGTCCTTTGGATTTAAGATCAGCTCCTAAAGAGTGCAGAAGGAAATCGATGGCTCGTTTCATTTTCGTATAGGAAAAGGAAGAAAAGAGCTCATCAAAGAGTGTTACCGGTTCTCGTGGATTGCCTGTAATATCGCGGTAAATATCGCGCAAAGCGGTAGGGCTTCCCAGACCTTCTTTAGAGAAGGTTCTAGCTTGCTCTGCAATGTTTCTGCCCGCTCGTACCTCTCTACCAAATCGTTCATTGAGCAGCTCTTTGGCTTTTTGGGAATTAGCGCGCAGTTTTCCTGTTGTAAGTTCTAGCACAAAATCGAGGGCCTCGTCTGCCAAAGTATGATCAGAATAGATTTCGAGTACTTTGCGAAGGATAGTTTCTGGATCATCATCAGCTATTAATCTACCCAATAAAATACGAAGAGTTTTCGCTTTTAACTCTTCATTTTTACGCTGAAATCTAGCGGCCGTATCTTCTAATTTAGTCGATTCCTCGATCTTTTCGGGCAGTTCAGGCTCTTCTGCTTTGGTAGCTTTTGCCTTGGGTTGTTCCTTACGCAATTCCTCCAGTCTGCGGAACCTATTTCTGCGGACCGGATCAAAACCCTCTTTTGTCCATTGATCAAAATCCTCTTGTGCCTCTTCTTGGCGCATCGCTTGTCTTAGCGCTTTTTCTGCTTGTTGAGCTAAACGCGCTGCTTCAATTGAAGAGAGGGGATCTACCATATGCTTAACTCAATTGTATTCTGCCAAGAGGTTGGATTCTAATTTCAGGAACAATTTCTTGATAGGAGACGACAGGAAGATCAGGGAAATCTCCTTCGATCAATTTTCTCACAAATCTTCTAACATCGATAGCTGTTAATAGTACTGGAGGTTGCCCTTCAGGGGGAGTTGGAACAATGGTGTTTCTCATCGCTTGGATAATCAGTTGTACAGAATCTGGATCTAGCGCCAAATAGGAACCTGCAGATGTCTGTTTAATAGCCCCTCTTACCATATCTTCAATCTCCGGATCAAGTAGATAGACAGCCAGTACATTTTGTCCGAGAGAATATTTGTATGATATATAACGTTTTAAGGAAGAGCGGATATATTCCGTGAGAAGAACGGTATCTTTTTCTGTTTGAGCCCACTCTCCCAGAGATTCTAGAATGGTCCGTAGATCTTTAATAGAGACCTGTTCTTGTACTAATCTGCGGAAAATTTCTGTAAGCTTTTGTAGTGGGACAAGTCTGGTCACTTCCTTGACTAGATCAGGATAGGATTTCTCTACAAAATCCATAATAGCTCTTACTTCCTGCACTCCGATAAATTCTGCAGCATATTGTCTATAGAAGCGAGAGAGATGCAAAATCATTACTTGAAGAGGTGTCCAAAATTTCATTTGAGCTCTTTCAAGAATTTCCCGGTATTTCGTTTCAACCCAAAGAGAAGGCATTCCTAAAGAACTTTTTCCTGTAGTAAAGGGGACATTGTAACGGTGCAAATTCTCCTCTGATTCTGCTACCAATAAATGATGCAAAAAGACTTTTCCTCTGGTGATGGGAACTTCGTTTAGCTGGATGGCATATTCATCAGTTCCAATTGAAGGAGATTCTGTCCGTACATGAACGCCTGGAAATCTTACTCCCAACTCTTGATATAAGGCATGTCGCATTTTTGGAATCATCTGATCAATAAAGGTAAAACCTTGTTTATCTTTCCGAATCAAGGCAGAGAGATCATTTCCTACTTCTAAGACCACAGGAAGCGTCAATGCATAATCATCTTTTCCTCCTGTAACTACTTTATGACCTTCGATGTCTGTTTCGATAGTGCCTCCTCCAGAAACAGCTCTTGCCTCAGCTCTTTTGCCTGTTTTCCAAACTACCAATCCTATTCCTGTTACTCCCAATGAGAGAACCAAAAAGGGTGTAAGAGGAAAGCCAGGGACAAAGCCCATCAGGAAAAGGACTCCACCAGTGATCATCAAGGCTTTGGGTTGACGAAGAATTTGATCAGCAATCTCTCTTCCCAGGTGGGCA
>CAYPKB010000015.1:0-1738 GCA_964411185.1 uncultured bacterium | reverse complement strand
ACTAGAGACTCTAGTAGTTACAATACCTGCTGAAATAGCTATCATCAAAGCGGGAATTTGAGAGACCAGACCATCTCCAATGGATAACAAGCTGAAAGTTTTAGCAGCTTGTCCTAAGGTCATTCCCATTTGTACACTTCCAATGATCAATCCACCTATGACGTTGATCAATGCGATTACTATACCTGCAATAGCATCTCCTTTGACAAACTTCATGGCACCATCCATGGCCCCATAAAGCTGACTCTCTTTTTGCAAGGAGAGACGAAGATCTCTGGCCTGTTGCGTATCAATGATTCCTGCTCGCAAGTCAGCATCAATACTCATCTGTTTACCTGGCATCGCATCCAAAGTAAACCTGGCGGCAACTTCTGCTACCCTTTCAGCACCCTTGGTCACCACAATAAATTGAACAATGGTAATAATGAGAAAGACCACCCCTCCCACTACATAGTTTCCTCCTACCACGAAGTTACCAAAAGAGAAGATGATGTCACCCGCATTGGCATGTAGTAGAATTTGCCTGGTGGAGGAGATGTTGACTCCGAGACGATAGAGAGTAGTAATCAATAAAAGAGAGGGAAACATCGAAAGATGAACTGCTTTTTGGATATACAAAGCGACAAAGATCAATGCAATGGAAACTGTCAAGTTCAAGGAGATCAATACGTCGATGACGTGAGGGGAGACAGGGAATATCAACATCATAATGATGCTGATAATGGCAAAAGCAAGTATGAGATCACTGGAACCAGAAATGCTGCGTAAAGTGCGATCTCCGCCTAATATGCGAGTTAGATTATCTAAAAATTTGTTCATGTAAAGAGCTCCACGCTTTCTGGTTTTTCTTCCATAGATTTGATCCACTTGAGTATTTCTGCAATGGCAGCATAGGTTTCAGCGGGAATATAATCTCCCACATCTCCTTTGGCAAACAAGGTTTGAGCAAGTTCTGGGTTTCTCATGATTGGCACCTGGAAGTCTACAGCGGTTTGTACAATTTTTTCTGCTATTACCCCTTTTCCCATTGCAAGTATCGTAGGCGCTGGTTCCTCTTCCTCTTCATATCCCACAGCAACGGCTATATGTACAGGGTTTGTGATGATAGCTTTTGCTTTACGAACCATCGATGGTCCTCCCTGATAAGCGATTTCCCGAAATCTTTCTCTCCGCTTACCTTTAATTTGGGGATCCCCTTCTGTATCTTTCATTTCTTGTTTGACTTCGAATTTTTCCATCATCATCTCTTTTTGGAAGGTTCTTTTTTGGAAAGCCAAATCTAAAAAGGAGATGAAAAGAAAAAATATGCCAACTCTGATGATAACCTTTTCTAAAAAATCGCCTAAAATCTGCGCACTGCCTGTGACAGGCATCGCTACCGATCCCACAACCAAGGGGACGGTCTTTAACATCGTATAATAGATAATGAGTGCTGCACCTGTTATTTTAAAAATAGATTTAAGCAATTCTACTAATGTCTTTAGTTTAAACTTTTGCTTAATTCCTTCAATAGGATTGAGTTTCTTTAGATTGAATTTCATGGTCTCAAAAGAAAAAACCGGACCTACAATCAAAAAATTGGTAAGCAATCCAATAAAAGCGGTGACTATCAGAATGGGTGCTGAGGTCATGAGAATGACTTGCAATCCTGTTCCAAAAAGAGCAGGCAATTGTCCCGTAGTATTAGGACTAGAGGCAGCACGAAAAATGGTAATGATAAACCCACCTAAATTTTCGT
>CAYPKB010000014.1:6270-14278 GCA_964411185.1 uncultured bacterium | reverse complement strand
AGGAAGTAAAGCAAATGGTATACCGAAAGAGAGAATAACCTGCGATATTACCATAGCACTAGTAGGAGAAATACCGCTTATGATGATGAAAAAAGAAGGTAGCATAGTTACCAATCTTCTAACAAAAAGCGGAATGGGAAAAGAGACAAATCCCTGCATAATGATTTGCCCTGCCATTGTCCCTACTACAGAAGAGCTAAGTCCTGAAGATAAAAGAGCTATACCAAACAGATATTTTGCGTAAGGACCAAGACTTTCTCCTATGGCATAGTAGGCGGGATCTATATCTTGTATTACACCACCTTCCTTTTGATAAAAAAGAGCAGCCGAAATGACTAACATAGAGAGATTGATAACTCCTGCTATACCCATGGCTATAGAGACATCTGCAATCTGAAATCGATACAATCTTTTTTTCTTTTCATGCGTATCTCCTACCACTCTTTTTTGCGTCAAAGCGGAATGAAGAAAAATCACATGAGGCATGACTGTAGCACCTAAAATTGCTGATGCTAGCAGTAGACTGTTAGTGCCACGAAAAGCAGGAATAAAGCCTTTCCCCAGTTCCTTTATATTAGGATCTGCAAAAAAAACCTGAATAGAAAAGGCAACAACAATCACAGCCACAAAACAAGTTATAACTATTTCCAAAGGTCTAAAACCCTTTTTTTGGAGACCTAAAAGTAAAAAACTGATCAGAGCGGTTAGCAGAGCTGCTTCAAAAAGAGGAATGGAAAATAGCAGATTGAAACCCAAGGAGGCCCCTATGAACTCAGCGACATCTGTTGCCATAGCGATAATTTCTGCTACAATCCATAGAAAATAGTTGAGTGGAGTGGAAAAGCTATCTCTACATAACTCTGCTAAATTTTTCTCTGTAGCTACGCCCAACTTTGCTGAAAGAAGTTGAATAAAAATTCCTATGATATTGGCAAGAAAAATGACCCAAACCAATAAGTAGCCAAATTCAGATCCACTTTGGATATTACTGGCAAAGTTACCAGGATCGACATAGGCTACAGATGCGATAAAAGCAGGCCCCAAAAAAAGTCTAAGAGATTTGAGCCATTTTCTCTTTCCCGCAAGTGCAAGGTTTGTATAATGAAAAAAATTATTCTTCATGGAATTTTCTATTCGGTTGTAGCAATATTCCTTTCTTCGTTGCAGAAAGTGGAAAAAATTGGATCTTCTCCTCTTTTTTAGCTGCTGCTCGGCATAGAAAGTGTGTCAGAGTAGATAGAATCATAATCCCCAAAATACCATCTACAAAATAGAAAAGCCCTGAGGAGCCTATCCACGTCATTACTAAGGAGGCCATTAACGGCCCAAGCAAGGCTCCAAATCCATAAACTAGAATCATGGCAGAGATTAATTTTACAATTTCCTTCTCATCGCTTAAATCACATGCATGAGTAGTAGAGAGAGGATATAGACAGAAGGTAAATCCTCCTAAAAAAAGAGAAAGAATCATTAGATATTTCCCATTGATAACACCAAGGACTAGACTGATAATAAGAGCTATAAGCGAGCTCCCTAACAAGACATATCTACGGTCTATATGATCAGATAACTTTCCCAGGGGCCATTGGAATAATAATCCTCCGGCAACTAATAAAAACATCAAGGTGGCGATTTCTGATATATCTAGCTGTCTCTCTTTAGCATATATAGGTAGAAGTGCATAAATTACGCTTAAAATCAATCCAGCAGACAATGCTCCCATTGTTCCTAAAGGAACTCTTTTAAAAAGAGCTCTAATACTGATAGAAGAAGAAGTGGGTTTGATAGGACAGACTTGGGGTGTATGAGTGATCCAAGGAGCTGCCACTAAAGTACATATAGCTACTATTGAAAAGGCATAAGGAGATTGAATAGAACCAACATTCAATAAAAATTGTCCCAAAGCATAGGAGACATATAGAGCGATCATATAAAAAGAGAGGATTTGACCTCTAGTTTTTGAAGAGCTTATTAGAACCAACCAACTTTCTAAAGAGACATAGACTCCAGCTGTGCATATCCCTGCTATGAATCTAAGAATGGCCCAATAGAGACCATGAATCCACAAAGACATAGATAGTGAGCTTAAACCGAATCCCAAAATGGAGATTGCAGCAATTTTTGCATTTCCATGTTTAGCTATCCATTTCTCTATAAAGTAGGATCCTACAAAAATCCCCCCATAATAGATAGAAGATAAAAAACCGATAGACCCCACTTGGAAATGTTCTGCTGCAAGACGTATGGTGACATAAGTCAATAGAAATGAAGCACCTAACACAAAAAAGGCAAGAGAGAAAAGGGGTCTATATATCTTTAGCCATAATTCCTTCATATAGTTTTTCTATGGAGGAAAAATAGAAATATAGCAATAGCAAACTCTTATTAAAATTATTGCAAAATTAAACTATGTTTAATTGATTAAAATATAAATTAGTTTAATAATTATATAAGAGGTGGGGTGTTAATATTATTGTATTATCTCTTGTTTAATTAAATGGGTAAGAAAAAGACATTAAAGAAACTATCTTCTGAAGGGGCTTTTGAGAATCTATCGGTTCTGGAAGAGCTGGATCTTCAAGATCCCTTTCGCTTAGGGATTTCGGAAGATATTCATCTGGTGAGCGATGAAGAGCAATATCCTCATATGCAAGTAGTTACCTCTCAAAATATGGAGGATGTGAAAAATATTGCAGCCATTTCTTTCAGCAGACTACTTACTTATTTTCAAGAGTTAGTAGAGGAAGGGGAAACCGATTGGGAAAGTCCCAAAGTGAGAAAGGGGATAGAGGCAATCATGGATATTGTAGGAGGAGCTGCCAGAAAGCTGCATCTTCTTCAAGGTGGAGCAGAACAAGAAAAGCTCTCTCTTACCGAATATGAGGCTTTAGAGGCCTATTATGTCTCGAAAGTCCAACCCTTGCTAGAAGGAAAGGGGGAAGTCACCAAGAGCTGGGAGAAAGATTGGATTAAAAATAGCCAAAGCTTGCTCATGGATACTGAAAATTTAGGAGCGCAAGATTTTGAGGCGATTATCAGAGATAGAGTTTATGAGCTATTTTCTATTCATGATAGCAGTGGAAAACCTTTTTTCGATGCTTCTTCCATTCGCAAGATAAAAGTCTTTCGTGAGACGGATGGCTCTTTTGATATCTCCGCAGATGAAGATCCTTTTGTCCGCATGAATTTCCTGATAGACAAGGATCTAAATGGGGCTGCTATGCAGATACTATCATTATGCACAGACTCGATTACAAAATATTACAAATCTAAAATCCGCAAGAAGGAATTGGAATTTGTACGTCTAGTACATTATGCCATCATGGCCTTAATGCTGGCAGGCAACAGTAGAAATACATTAGAACACCGTCCAATAAAATCTGCCCACAAATATTTTGAAGATTTTCTTTTTTTCTTGGGAAAAGCGTTAGCTCATCCGGAATATATGAAATGGATAGCCTATCCCGAGACACAAAATGAGCCCAAAATACGAATCCTAATGGGACTGGTACAAGATTTATCTTATGCTTTATTTACAAGAAAAGATGCTGCACCTCAAGAAATTCAAGGGTTGATCAAGAGGTTAATTCGCAAGGGAAAAGAGGGAGTAGAGGTAGGGGGAGAGACGATCGGCCGATTACTCAGAGAAAGAGATGCTGTAGATGGCTATCTCACTCATTTTCCTAATGGTCCCATTATGAAAATCTTAGATAGGTTAAAAGAGCAAAGTGAAAATGATTTTTCTTTTTTTTCTCCTATTAAACAGGATAACTATCCATATCATCTCTTTTCAGTCAAAGAGGGAAGAAAAGAGCTCCATTTTCTAAGGATTCCCTCTCCTACAATACAAAGCCAAATCGCTAAAGCCACCTTGCTGCCTGAATTTCAAGCTTTTTTATATGAACTGAAAGAACGGAATGAAAAATTATTGATGATTCATCTACAGGATAAAAATAGCTGGGTGGAAGAAGCAAGGTGTAAGACAATCGAAAACTATGCCAAACAGGTAGATTTTGCTGAATTTTTTCTACTATTGACTCTACCGAAAGAGACTCACTTTTATCATCAAATAGGTGAGTTTTTAGCAATGGACGATGCAGAATCTTTTTTTGATCATTTCAAAGAAGAGATCCATCTACCGGAAAATTTTGGCTTTACTTTTCCACAAGCTGAAAAGCAGTCCATTAGATACCTTGAAAGGATTCTACCTGAGATACATGAGCTTTTCTTTGATAAAAAAGAAGAATTAAGTAGGAAGGAGAGGTTGGATTTTATTGAAATTACCTATCTTTTTTTAATGGTAGAATCTATGGCTCAATGCACTCCCAAATATATATCTTTTACCTCGAAAGATTCTATCGATAAGGGCCCGCCGGAGGCAGCAATGATCTATTTTTTTTCTCTTTTATTAGAAGGTAAAAAAATAGAAGAAAAGGATTATGATAGGATGCGGTGGATAATTTATGCACCCGCTTTGAAATATAGGGAAAGAGCTCCAGATTCTAGAGATCTATATCGTATTTTTTCTGCTCTGGCTCTAATGGAAGAGAGAAAAAAGGATCATAAAAAGTGGCAAAAGCTACTTTCTAAAAAGTTTACCCTTTCTTAATTGCATTCACTATCATCTATGGTATTGACCATTTCTTCATTATAGAGTTTTAATGTTTTGGAGAGAGTCTCTACATCTCTTAGTAGTTGGGAGAAATCCTTTCGGAAGGGTTCAGTATGTAAAATTTGACCTTTCTCATCATCTTCTGCTTTTTCCATTAACATGAAAATCCTAGAAAGAGAGGTGTTGATGGAGTCTACTTCCGATTCAAAATAGGAACGAAACTCTTTGGGAGTATCTAGAGCAGCTAGCAAATTAGCACGCTTAGTCCTTTGTCTTTGCCAGGTTTTGTTATACTGAAAAAGCAGTCCGTAGTGGTTCAAATCATTCATTAAGGTATTTACTTTGCTCATGATAGAAGAAACCCTTAAATAGAGATCATCATTGGTAATCAATTTTCCAATAGTTCCAGTCCCATCGGCTATATCTTGGGTGATAGAAGAGAAATTTCTAAGGATCTGTTTTCCATCGATATTGAAGGTATACAGTGCTTCATTGGCTTGATCTAGTAGCTGGTTTACCTTATGAACAGTTCCATCTTGATCTACCTCACAAAGAATTCTTCCCATCAACTGCAGATCTGTTGTCAGTGTTTCTACAGCCTTTTGAATGGAAGAGATCAATTCTTTCTGATTGATCTCTTCCATCATATCTTCTACTTGTTCCATGGTACCGGTAAAAGAGACAAGAGCTTTGGTTAGAGTCTCCTCATTTTGAGAGAACCAATCATCTATATTATTAATGGTTTTGGAAGCAGTAGTAGCAAGATCCGAGATATCTCGCATTGCTTTTTGTAAGGGATCGGTAGAGATAGCATACAAGATCTGTTGGTCGCTAACCAATGTAGGCACTTCACCTCTTGGGATGGGTTTGGGTATGATAGCAACCGTTTTTTCTCCCATCAATCCTAAGGTTTTGATGGTAATGATATCGGTTGCATATACATCAACAGAAGAATCAATTTTCAAAGTCAAAAGGTAAAAATAGACTCTACCTTGGTCGTCCGTTCGTTGTTCTCTTGCATCAGGGATCTCTTCGATAGAAGAGATCTCTCCAACAGGCCTTCCAGCAAAAGTTACTCTGGTTCCATCGTTGATACCGGAAATATTAGCAAACTTTACATGGAGAGTCTTACCTCTGTCACCTATTGTAGGTTCCAGGAAAAGAATGAGAAATATTGTGATGAGCAAAGCGCTCACAACAAAAATTCCAATCAGGAAGTTTTTCAACTGGTTTTTCATAAATCTATTTCTCCTTTTCCCTCGGTTGGATGCGCACAGCATTTTTTAGAAAATTGATAATGGGATCATCGATTTCTAAAAATTTCTCAGGTTGTTCTACGTAGGCAATGCGCCCATCTTTGTGCAAAGCGATTCTATCTGCAATGTATAGAGCAGAATGCATATCGTGAGTTACTATAATAGAGGTTCCCTGCAGCTCTTGTTGTGTTTGTACAATCAATTCATTGATTTGCTGGGCAGTAATAGGGTCCAACCCTGTGGTGGGCTCATCATATAGTAGTATTTTCGGTCGGTAGACTATTAGTCTGGCAAGACCTGCTCTTTTTTTCATACCTCCTGATAGATCAGAAGGCATCTTTTCTCCTTCTCCTTCCAAGCCTACCATTTTTAGAGCTTGAAAGACTCTCTCTTCTACCTCTTCTTCACTGTAAGGTTTCCCTGTTTCAGGATTTCCATGTTGCCTCAGATAAAAGCCGGTATTTTCTCGGATATTCATCGAATCAAAAAGAGCGGATCCCTGGAAAAGCATTCCCATGTCAGTTACTGCCTTATAGAGTTCTTTTTGTTTCAGAGAAGATATCTCCAATCCATTTACCAAAACAGAGCCGCTGTCAGGTTTTTCTATACCTATAATCTGACGTAAAAGAACACTTTTTCCCACCCCTGATCTTCCAAGAATGACCAAACTTTCTCTCTCTTTGATCTCCAAATTGAGATTGTCCAGTACTTTATTAGGACCGTAGGATTTGTAGAGATTTTTTATCACTATCATGAAAAAGAATCCCAACTGAGTTCGTTACGGATATTATTGAGGACCATAGTGAGGAAAAAATCCCAAATCAAGATCAAGACATAGGAAATGACAACACTTTGTGTTGTTGATTTTCCTACTCCTGCAGCCCCTCCTGCAGTTTTCATTCCTTTATAGCAACAGATAGTGACAAGGATGATTCCAAATACCATAGATTTGATAAATCCAGTGAAGAGATCGAACATATCTATGTGAAGCGGCATTGGATCAAAATAAGTCGCAGAAGACATATTGAAATATTGTACAGAGATGAAATATCCTCCCCAAATCCCCATAATGACGCTAAAAACGGTAAGTAGTGGCACCATAATGATTCCAGCTATGAACCTAGGAGCGACCAAATAGCGATAAGGGTTTACAGCCATAGATCGAAGAGCATCAATCTGTTCTGTCACTCTCATAGATCCCAGTTCGGCGCACATCGCAGAACCTACTCTTCCAGTAACCATAAAAGCGGTGAGGATAGGGCCAAGTTCGGTTATCATCGCTTTACCGACCAAAACACCGGTCACAGCAGATAAGCCTTTTTCGCTAAGCTGGTAAATAGATTGAGCAGCCAATACTACACCTGTAGTAAGGCCTGTGATACCTACTACTAAGGTAGACATAACGCCAATATGAAAAAATTGCTCACGTAAAAGGCCCCAATTGGGAGGCCTTTTGATGGTAGCAAATATTACTTCAAAGATAAGGGAGATATAATCTCCCACAGCGACAAAAAGACGAAATAAGAGTAGTTTTACTGAGGCAACCATCTTTTTGTCATCTTATCAAAAGAGTGATTGTAGGCAAAGTATTTAACTTGTACTTCTCGCAGATTGCGCTAAGGCAGTAGTGAAACTATCCCAAGCTCTTAATACTTTTTCTATCGAATCCTTGAATCCTTGTTGCATCATTTGTGTTGTATTGATCTCTCTTTGGGATTCTGTATCAGTTGCAGAAACCTTTCCTCGCTGCAAAGTGATCTCAGGTTCATAAGATAAATGGATACCATCATTGAGACATTTCATAAGGGGTTGGGCTAGATTTTTGAATGCTTCCTTAGCGTCAAAATATGCTGACCCTAGACCTGCTCCAGCACCCAATAAACCGGTACCTAAAGTAAATAGACCTTGTTCTTTAATAGTTTTAGCTAAAGTAGCATAATTCTTGCTATTATCGACTTTTAATTCTTTCAAGATTGGAATCGCTTCGATAGCAAGTTTGGTTACTAGTTCATCTAATGAACTAAGAAGAGCATAGAGTGATCTTCTCGTAGGTTCAGTAGAAGTTTCTACAATTGGACTATTTTCTGGCTTTACAGGATGTAATCCCATGGAAGCTACTCAGATCGGAAGAGCGCGTCGT
>CAYPKB010000014.1:0-6260 GCA_964411185.1 uncultured bacterium | reverse complement strand
AAAGTTTCTATGAAGATTTTCACACTCTTTTTGAACATTTTTTTGTGCTCGTTCTACATTGCGTTGCAAAGCTTCTAATGTTTCTTTGAGTTGTCTTGTAATTCTGCTTATATTTTTCTTTTTTTCTTGTACTTCCTTGGAAGCAAGAACCTTTTCTTCTTCTGCATCAGATTTTATTTTTCCTGCACACGCTTGGGCCAAAAGAGTCATGCTTTGAGCAATGGTTTGTGTCATAGCGAAAAATCTTTTGTAATCTGGATTTTTAATCTCGGAAAAAGCGTAGGAGCTGATAGCAAAAAAGAGTATTTTGGAGATTATGGAGGTAGATAGTTGCATCTTCAAAGCGAGCCGAGAGGCATCTTTTTCGTCCTCTACAAAATTTTCTGCTATTTTCTCCCATGCACCTGTATGGGACATAAGTTGATTGATCAACTCAGTGCTACCCGTGAAAGATAAAAGATATCCTAATGCTTTATAGGTTGGATTTGCATTAGAGGTCAAACAGTAGCCAATGACGGAAGAGGCGGCGCTAAAAAGATTGGAAATCCAATTATTGAGAGCTCGCCAATTTGCATATCTATCTTCTGCGTTAGATAATTTCTGGCTTTTATCATGATAATCTTGCATCAATTTTTGAAAAGTCTCTATAGCTTTTGTCAATCTTTCTTCTAAAAGTTCCAGATTTTGTGTGACGGTATCTCCATGAGTCATTGCTAAACTGGTAAGAAGACCAGAAAGACTATGAGGAAGTGATGGGCGCTCTGAACGAGGTGTAAAAGTAGGGAGATCAAGATCTATTGCATTGTCAGAAGAAGAAACAACATTTCCTGTGCGCACTGTAGATGGTTTTTCGCAGGGAGTTATATCTGTTGTTGGAATAGAACAGGGTAGTAAACTAATGGATTCAATTCCCATGGTAGTGTTCCTCACTTAGACTTTTTACAAGTTGATCAATTTTCGACTGTAACTTTTCAGGTGCATAAGATTTTGCAAGTTGTAGCATATCTTTTGCATCTCTTTTTTTATCTACACTTATAAGGCACTCTGCAAGATGCAGATAGGCCTCGGAATTTGTGGTATCTAACAATAGGGCCTGGTTCCAAGCATTGATTGCTTGAAGATATTTTTTTTGCATTTGCAGAGAGGCAGCGTAGGCAAAATGGGCATTGGCCTCGAAAGGAGCCTCTATCAAAATTTTTTGCAGTTTTTTTTCTGCGAGAGAGTAGTTCCCTGTTTGGTATAAAATCATAGCATCTTCATATAAGAGATCGATCATCAATGGTTTCCTGTTTTTTGGACAATGTGTCTATTACATTGTTTTATTGAGTCGAGTACAGATTGTAAGATGTTAATGATTGTTTGTAAGAGATTCAAAAGAGGGGAGATTTTTGATGAGGCCAAATCACTATTTTTGGAATGTATCTCCTTTTGTTCCTCACAATCTTTGATGAATCTCTCGATATCTTCTTTGGTGAGTTTGGTCTTGCTCTCTTCTACAAGACCTGTTTTTTTAGCAGCATCTAAAATAGCTTTATGAACAGGGTTCTTTTCTGGATCAATTCCCTCTCTATTTTTGATGGCTAAAGATTCTATCTTATTTAGATCTTGTATTTGTAAAAGAAGAGATTCACTTTTTTCTGCCAATTTTTCCACTTTCTCTTGTTTCAAATCATAGTAACTGGTCAATAAATGGAAAAGGTCCATACCTATATTGGATAGATTAGGCAGTTCTTCTCTCTCTTCTTCCACCGTTTGAGAGGATAGTTCTGTTTGTTTGGGAGGATCAAATATGGTTGAGCGATCTTTTGTATCGGTCGGATCTGTTGAACCTCTTTCTTGAGTAGGATTTGATTGTTTAAAAAATTCCATGCCTACATTATCAAGGCTTGTAAGTTCCTCTACTTTTCTCTCTTGTAAACTAGGAGAAGATTGTTTTGTTTTGTTTGTTGGATCAAACAAATCTAGATCAACTTTTTTCCTAGGAGCGAGAGCTCCATTTCTTAAATCTGCAATTGGTTCTAAGGAGTGAATTTTACTAGCTAAACGAAGTAAATCTTCATTACGTTCGGTGGAATCATCTATAGGTACAATCTGATGAATGGAGTCGGGGCTTTCTATTGATTCAGAAATTTCTATTGGCATTATCTACTCCTTGGAAAGAGAGGAAATGGTAATGCACAAAGTGATTTTTTTTCTAGTCGTTAGTAATTTTTATGCCACTTAAGTGAGAACTTTCCTTGTTCTTGCTGTTGCAAGGTTTCAGCTTCGAAGATAAAACCATGAGTAAGGTCTACTTCCACACTTATATTACCAGAAGAAGGATTGGGACCTTGGCTTATGGAAAAGAGAAGCCCTTTTGCTAAATATTTCCCGATTTGGATAGCAGCTCCTTCTACTCCTTCTTTTGTGGGCGTGGAGACAACAGCCAATCGATCTAAACCCAAACTTTTTCTGGCCAATTCTAAAATATCGGGTCCCTCTCCAGATAAGGATGCGGCTGTTGCAGCTAATTGTGCAGCTTGTAAAGGAGAGATTTCTGAAATATCTTGTCCAAAAATAAGATAAGATAAAATGGCACTTAGAGGTAAAGGAGGCAAAGATCGAAAGGTAAGTCTGGGTTCTGTTAACTTACCACGAAGTTGTGTAATGATGGTAATTCCACTCTGTTCTACTTTTCCAGAAAGTTCGAGGAAAGGAGGTTGATTACTCTCTCCAGTAAAAGTTAAAAGACCTGAAGTAAGGTCAAATGATTTACCAGCAAAAAGGAAGTCTCCACGCATTAACTCCAGTGTTCCTTTTGCTAGGATATTATCATAGGTGCCTCCTACAGTGAAATCTCCTTTCCACTGAGAGTTAAGCCCTCTGCCGGAAATATAGACATCTTCTGGGGCAGTGACAGAAAAATCCAACTCTAGTGGGTAGGATGATTTCTGACGTGGCGTATAAGAGTCAATCTTTTCTCCTTGGTTAATGTAGGTAACAGGTAAGGAAGGAACGGGGAAAGAAATTTTATCAGGAATAGCAAAATCAGCTCTGGTTACTCCAATTTTTCCTGTAGCTGTAGCACCTTTTCTATTGCCTTGGATTTCTGCGGATCCACTGGCTTTTGCTTTTACTAAATCTATGTCAACTAACTGAAGATCTTGAAAAGAGAGAGAACCTTCAAAAGGAAAGTTATGGTCTAATGAAAGAGTCATGGAACCAGTGCCATCTAGTGCTCCTTTCATACCATCATTTCCAGAGAGTTGACTCATACGCAACTCTCTTTCATGTAAAATGAAAGAGGCATAGAGGTTGCCAAGTGATGTTCCTGTATAGTAGTTATCATATTTTCCATCTTGGAAAAGAGCCTTGCCTTTGAAAGAGGGTTTTCTCCAAGTTCCTCCTATTTCTACATCACAAGCAAACTCTCCTTCTAAACGGTGTGGTCCGATATTGATATAGTCCAAAACATCTTCAATCTTCGCATCAAAAGCGAGCGATCCTAAGAGGTTTCCATATCTGGGGTAAGAAATCCTCCATGGATACCCCTCTATTTCCAGAGGAAGTCGAAGAAAAAGTGAGAACTTTTCTTCCTCACGAATTTGGATATCGCTATCCAAGGAAAACTTTTTTGTATGATAGGAGGAGGATATTTTTCCTTTTCCATAAACGGGATTAAGATCTGCTGCGTCTGACATGCTTACATCATAGATTTCACATTGAAAATCCATATCAAGAGGGCGGTCTTTTTTTTGGGAAAGTTGCAAGTCAACAGATGCAGCACCTGCAAAAGATAAGTTCCAAGGATTGAGAGAAAGCAGGCTCAGGGGAAAGAGGGTAGAATGGAGTTCACATTGAGTCTCAGCTTGAGATAAGAGAAATTCTCCCTCTATTTGGTTATCAGGCATTTGTAAAACGAAAGGTGAGATGCGGAAAAAATCTTCTTTGCTCTCCATTTCTACAGGAGATTGCAGCGTAAAGGCTTGATCGAAGAAAAACCCTTCGAGCTTTTCTATATTCCAAATATATCTATTTTTTTCTTTTTTCCAATTTCCACTACTTAAGAAATCTATCGGATTTTCCTGCTTGCCCTTCAAGGCTATAGAATAAGGCCATGCTTCTTTTCCTATAGTTGTAGTAACACTGAAAGAATCAAGTTGTAGTCCTCTATATCTGGATTCTTTAGCTTGTACGATCAGATCAAAAAGAGGCTTTGAATAGAGATCGTTTGCTTGCAGAGTGAGTAAAGCGTTTTGTGTATGTACTCCGTAAAAAATCGTATCAAAAAAGGAAAGGTCCATGATCGCAGATTGCTTTCCTCCTTCTGGGTATAAAGCAAGGCTTCCTTTAACGGATCCGAAGGCTTTGATATTAGGAAAAAAGGGCTGGATTTGAGATAGATCTCCAATGGAGATATCTAGATTAGACCATAGATTCCAATTCTCGGCTCTAGCTGAACCTACAATTTCTGAAAAAGGGGAGTAAAAGTGAAGATCTTCTATAAAAAGAGTTTTTTGTGAGATATCCATAGAATAAAGAACATTTCCTTTCCACTCTCTTGCATAGACATCTAAATAACTCTCTACAGTTCCGGATACAATCTTGTCAGCATATCTTCCCTTGATTTCCGTAGTAAAATGTTCGAAGGGCCATCTCCATAATTTTCCTATAGGAGAGTCCATTGTGGCGGCATAATCTATATACTGACCTTTTTTTACTAAATCTCCTTGCGCGTAGATAGGGCCATCCCAAAATTGGATCAAGGATGGTTGGATCTGTCCTCTGAAAGTGGCATCTTGGAATTCGAACTGTTTTGCAAATTGACCAGAAAAAGTTAGATTGATTAAAGAGCTATTCAACTGGCTCTGTAAAATTTCCATAGAAAGATCAGAATAGAGAAGAAGATTAGATTGGACTTTCAGAGGAAACGATAGATACCAATCCTTTTTTTGCAGATAGTAAAGATCTCCAGATAGTACTCCTCGAATGGGATATTTTTTTTCTCTTGTAGTAAGAAGTTCATTAAAAGCTTCCCATGATCCTGTGAAAGATCCTGAAAATGAGCCTAGCCCTTTCATTTGCAGAGCAGGGTAGAGTTCTCCTATTTGTATACCGGACTCTACTTGTAGAGATGCGGGCCCATTTTTCGATCCTTGGAATTCGATTGTAAAAGAACTCTCTTTATCTTTTTTGTTTTGGATAGTGAGATCTATATTGGTATTTTTCCCACCTTTGGTAATGCGAAAAGAACCTTTCGCATCAAACTGATACCTCTCCTTTTCTCCTATGCGTACATCCATTCGTTCTAGATTGAATTTCTTCACATAGATTGTGAGGGGAATATCAGGACTGATACTCTTTAAAGAGGGAGTCGGATCTTCATCAATGTACGATCCACCTTGGGCTTTGATCTCGTGGAAAGCCAGTTCTTTTTTTAACAATCTCCAAAAATATGGTCTTATAGTCACTTCTTCAAAGAAGAAGGTCTGAGAAGGAGATATCCGTATATGAGCATTTGTAATTACCCATTGAAAAGGTAGAGCACCTCTTACTTTTTCAAAAGATATGGAGAGTTCTCCTTCTCCATAATTTTTCGTAATGTATTGTTTGATCTGTTTTTTTCCATATTCGGTTTGAAAAAAAAGAGTAAGAGCCGTTGTTACAATAATAAAAAGAGCTCCAAGAAAAGCGATAGATCGAATCAAAATTTTCATCAAAAGCTCTGTCCTATGCTCACATATATTCGGTAATTTGGATCGATAGGTCTTTTATTCAGCGGAAAGCCTGCATCTAATCTGAGTGGACCAAAAAAGGTAAAATAACGCAAGCCTACACCTACCGATTTAAACCACTTCCCTTCGATAGTTGGATAGGCTCTTCTTGTTACATTCCCCCAATCGGAAAAAGTAACAAATCCCAGTGATTTTGTAAGACGAAAGCGCATTTCTACAGTCCAATAGAATGCACCTCTACCTCCTACAGGATCACCGTTAGAATTTAGAGGACTTACTGTTTTGAAACGATATCCTCGTAAATCTTCTTCTGATCCTCCTAAAAACAATTTTGTAAAAGGAATTTTATTCAAACTAGCTCCGAAAATAGAACCCAATTGCGCACGAAGGGCCAAAACGATCCTTTCATTGTCGGAAAGTGGAAAATAAGAAGAGACCCATAATGTCTGTTTATAATACCTGTCATGATCTTTGTTCAACTGTTGATAGGCAGTTGATTTATAGCTAACATTATAACCTGAGATAGGATCTAAGATATTTTCCACA
>CAYPKB010000013.1:1477-14407 GCA_964411185.1 uncultured bacterium | reverse complement strand
CTATTCGTGAAAAACCTATCTTATCCAAGCACTACGTCTCATCCTTGGATAGTGATGCTCAATCAAGATGCTCTCTTTTCTTGGAAGAATATAAAGAGCATCTAAAAAAAGAAATGGAAGAGGCTAAAAGTTGGAATGAGCCGCCCGATCCCTCCACTATCTATGGAAAAATGTGGGAAGAATTTTCTAGTAGTGATGAACAAGAGTTTCATGAAGAAATAGATACGAGATGTAACAAAGAAAATTTGCTAGCTTATGCTACAACCCTAACGGAGATTCCTGAGAACTTTGCTATTCATCCTAAATTGAAAAAAATCCTGCAAAACAAAAGAAAAGTGGTAGAGAGTTCTAAAGAGGAAAAAGTAATCGATTGGGGTTTTGCCGAATCTTTAGCTTTTGCCTCTATCCTCTCAGAAAAAATACCTATCCGTCTCGTGGGGCAAGATTCACAAAGAGGGACTTTTAGCCAAAGACATGCTGTTTGGACAGATCAATCTAATGGAGATAAATATCTTCCATTAGCCCATTTTTCAGGCAATGACTGTTTCATTGAGGTGATTAACTCACTGCTATCAGAGTTTGCAGCCCTTGGTTTCGAACATGGGTTTAGTCTTGCTTATCCCAAAGCCTTGAATCTTTGGGAGGCTCAATATGGAGATTTTGCCAATGGAGCTCAGGTAATTATTGATGAATATATTGCATCTACAGAACAAAAATGGAGATGCAGAAGTGATATAGTAGTTTTGTTGCCCCACGGATATGAGGGACAAGGTCCAGATCATTCATCCGGCAGAATCGAGAGATTTTTAGAGTTGTCGGCAGAAGAAAATATGCAAATCTGCCTACCTTCTTCTGCAAAACAATATTTCCATCTACTTCGAAGGCAAGCAAAAAGGAATATCAAAAAGCCTTTGATCATCTTCACTCCTAAAAGCCTGCTTCGTCTCGGCAAAGTGATGAGTTCCCTACAGGAATTGTCTGAAGGTTCTTTTGAAGAATTTTTGGATGACCCAGAAACAATAACATCTCCAAAAAGAGTGGCTATATGCAGCGGCAAAATATTCTATGATCTCCTCACTGCCAGGGAGAAAAAGGAGAGTAAGGATGTTGTCTTGTTACGGATAGAACAATTCTATCCATTCCATTGGGATATGTGGAAAAAAATAGTTGCTAAATATGAATCAGTCAAAGATTTTGTCTTTGTACAGGAGGAGCCAAAAAATATGGGTGGATGGCCATATATCTCACAACTTTCAGATATCACTCCCACTCCTTTGAAGTTCATTGGAAGAGATGCTGCTGCCTCTCCAGCAACAGGTTCTTCTGGTAGGCATGTAGAAGAACAAGAAAAAATCATTAACCAAGTCTTTTCATTATGAAAAAAGATATCGAAGTACCTCCAGTAGGAGAATCCGTTACAGAAGCAACTATCGCCCGTTTTATAAAAAAAGATGGTGATTATGTAGAGAAAGATGAGGAGATAGTTGAAATCGAAACAGAAAAACTCAATCAGGTATTGCATGCACCAGAAAGCGGAACTCTTTCTTGGACGGTTTCTGTAGACGATACTGTACAAGTGGGTGAAAAAATAGGGACAATCGATACAGAAGGCAAAAAGAAAGATGGAGTAAAAGAGGAAGCAGCCGAAAAAAAGCCATCTCCAAAAAAGGAGGAAAAAGAGTCCCCAACAGAAAAAAAAGTAGACCCGTCTGGTAAAAAATTGCGAGAGAGTGAAGAAGAATATCTGCAAAAGCAAGAAACAAAAAAAGAACCTTCTAAAGAAGAAAAAGTAACGGCTAAAAAAGAAGAGGGGAGACCAGAAAGAAGAGAGCGAATGAGTAAAATTCGCAAAGTGATCTCTAAAAGATTGCTAGAGGTCAAACAAGAAACTGCTATGCTCACCACCTTCAATGAAGTGGATATGAGCCAAATTGTATCACTAAGAGAGAGAGAAAAAGAAAACTTTCTAAAAAAATATAATGTAAAACTAGGTTTCACCTCATTTTTTGTGAAAGCCTCTATCTCTGCTCTACAAGCTTTTCCAGATATCAATGCTTTCATAGAAGGGGAGGAGATTGTCTTTCACGATTATTGTGATATAGGTGTGGCAGTGGGAACGGAAAAGGGATTGATGGTTCCTGTGATAAAAGATAGCCAGGAGCTCACTTTGACAGAAATTGAATTGAAGCTAAAAGAGTTCGCAGATAAAGCTAGAAAGGGAAGCATCTCGATAGATGAAATAAAAGGGGGGACTTTCACCATTACCAATGGAGGAATGTACGGCTCTTTACTTTCCACCCCTATTCTTAACCCCCCTCAAAGTGCTATTTTAGGAATTCATGCTATTCAAAAAAGAGCTGTAGTTATCAATGATCAAATAGAAATACGTCCTATGATGTATCTTGCTTTAAGCTATGATCATCGAATTGTCGACGGGAAAGAAGCTATCTCTTTTCTTGTTCATATAAAAAAGAACTTAGAAGATCCTGCCAGGTTTCTTTTGGATATGTAAATGGAATATGATCTTGCAGTGATTGGATCTGGTCCCGGTGGATATGTAGCAGCGATTCGGGCAGCTCAGTTGGGACTTTCTACAGTATGCATTGAGAAGGATTCAACTTTTGGAGGTACCTGCCTCAATGTAGGCTGTATTCCTTCCAAAGCTCTTTTGCACTCTTCACATTTTTATGAGCAGATTGAAAGACAAGCAAAAGAAAATGGTATCATCGTTCCTGATCTCTCTATAGATTTACTCCAAATGATGAGTAGAAAAGAGAAAATAGTAGATTCTTTTACAAAGGGAATTGCCTATCTCTTTAAAAGGTATAAAATAGATTCCAAAGAAGGTTTTGCTTCCTTTCTCGATCCCCATACTGTTTCTGTAAAAAAAGATGGAAAGGAAGAAAGAGTCACTGCTAAAAATTTTATTTTAGCCACCGGTTCTATTCCTATATCTCTTCCTTTTCTTCCTTTTGATGAAAAAGAGATAGTCTCTTCAACAGGTGCTCTTTCCTTTGACACGATACCAGAGGAACTGCTCATCATTGGGGCAGGAATCATCGGTATTGAATTAGGAAGTGTTTGGGGTAGGTTGGGAGCGAAAGTTTCAGTTGTAGAGATGCTTCCTAGGATAGCTCCGGGCTTAGATAAAGAGATCGCAAATGCTCTTCAAAAAACCCTTTCTAATCAAATGCAATTTTTCTTATCTCACAGGGTTAAACAAGCTGAAAAGAAGAGAGGAAAGATAGAATTGATCCTAGCTGAAGGAGAGGCAGAGAAACGTATTTCAGGGGACAGAGTACTAGTTGCAATAGGCAGAAAACCTTTTTCAGAAGGTTTACATTTAGAAAAAATTGGTGTAGAAAAAGACGAAAGGGGATTTGTCGTTATAGATCACTCTTTTAGAACTCATCAAAATCACATCTATGCAATAGGGGATCTAGTAGAAGGCCCTATGCTAGCGCATAAAGCGCAAGAAGAAGGGTTGATAGTTGCAGAGCATCTAGCTGGTAAGGAATCCCTAATCTCTTACATCACCATTCCTAATGTGGCTTATACCCATCCGGAAGCTGCAAGTGTTGGCTTGACAGAAGAGAAAATTAAAGATCTTCAAATTGACTATCTGTCAGCAAAAGTTCCTTTCAAATCCAATTCCAGAGGGAAGTGTATTGATGAAACGGAGGGTTTTGTAAAAGTCTTAGCTAGAAGAGATAGCAAAGAGCTACTCGGAATGCATATTCTTTCTGCAGGAGCGTCCGATCTGATTATGGAAGGTGTTTTCGCAATGAAAAATAGACTAACAGCGGATGAGATAGCTAAAACTCCACATGCTCATCCAACTCTTTCAGAAAGTGTAAAAGAGGCTTGCATGGCTATTTCTAGCCAAGCCATTCACCTTTAATAACCGTGGGAAGATCCACATCCACAAGAGGATTTGGCATTAGGATTGATGATTTTAAAGCCTGATTCATTCAATCCATCTGCAAAATCAATCATACAACCTTGCAATCGGGGTAATTGCTTTTTATTGACATGGATTTCAATACCTTGAGAGTGGAAAATTTCATCTTCTTCAGTGGATTGCTCAGAAAATTCTAGAACATACTCAAAACCACTGCATCCAGCAGGTCTGTCTCCGAACCGTAAGGAAATATTAGGTTTTCCTTGGGATTCACTAATTTCCTTAAATTTGCCTGCTGCTTTTTCTGTCAGTGAAATGGTAGAAAGATCCACTTTTTCCTCTAGAATTGTATTCAATCTTTTGACTAAATCATCAATTTCTTCTTCTTTTTTACCATGCCCCAACATGCCCGCTTCTAGAGTTTCCCAGGAAGAAGCACAACAACCTGCGCATTGCAAACCCTCTTTAGCCATTTCTTGCACCAATTTTTGGCTTTTACCAGGAAATGAATTCAGTATATCTTCGATTGTCATCTCTTTCGTGATCATTGAAGACTCCTTTAAAATTTGATTACTACAGTTCCATGTTTGATTCGGCATTGACAGGCCATTCTTTCATTGTCCATTTCACCGAGGAAATCTTCTTCTGCTTCTGTGAATTCAGAGAGATTTTCCATTCCGTCTACCACTTCAACAATGCAGGTACCGCAGATGCCCTCAGTGCAAGCAAAGGGGATGCCAGCCTCTTCACAAGTCGGCTGAATCTCAGCACCATCGTCTATTTCTTTCTCTTCGTTTGTATCTTGGAAAATAAGTTTAGCCATAACCAGATTCGATTATGGCTAAACAAGGAAAATTAGGAAAGATCTTTTCCGAAGCTTTGCATCTCTGCATCTTCTTCAATTAATTCAGATGCGGCTTCTTTAAGAGTTTTGATCCCTTCAGGGAATCCACATTGAACTAGCAGATCTTGTAAATGCAGCAATTCAGTTTCTAAATGATCTAATTTGCTTTGCATTCTGGCTACTTGTCTAGTATCCATATATTGCCTCCAAAAAATTATTATTTGTTTTTATTAGGAGTTAGACAATATAAAATTAGACAATACATTTATTATTACAGCTTAATTTTATAACTATTTCTGAATTATAAGAAATATAAACAAATATTTAATTTTTTTTATAAAATTTATTCTTTAATTAAAAATTATTTTAACTCTCTTCCGAAGGCAATCTTTTGTAAAATGAAAATTTGAGAGTCGGTTCACTAGATCCATATTTGTAGATTAGTCGAGAGGCCAATGAGCTGTGAAATGTCTTTTCACAATGGGTAAAGAAAATATTTGAGTCAACCCAAAGGTATTCTTTGTTAGGTTGGAAGAGATAGAAAGCCATAATATGTACCGGAACTAATTTTTGAGTTTTCATGTACAGAAAATCTATGGTTACAAAAGATTCTTTTCTATTGGCCCTCTGAATGAGTGACTCTATTTTTTCCTGCATCTTCTTTTTTTTCGTACCCTTCAAAAGGGTAAATGACTCTACAAAAAGAGGCTTGGTCTTCTGAAAAAAAATGGTATTTTCCCAAGGAGTATCTACTAAAAAAGGTTTATACTGCTGCAATCCCTTCATTTCCGGAAATTTATAAAAAAGATCTCCTCGTAGGTTTTCTAGATATTGAAGATAAAAAATTTGTTGGTTCTGCACTTTCTCTTTCAAGTAGTGAGCCGAAATTTTTTCTCCATTTTTTCTCTCTAATAAAATTTCCAAAAGATGGATGCAAACACCAAAACAGGTTCCATCTTGAAAGAGCTTTGTGAAAAACTGTTGATAAATTTCTCCATCATTTTGCTCTGGATTTCCTATTCTCTTTTTCAGATTTTTAAAATAGCTTTTTTCTAACTCTGTGAGTTTGGTTTGTAGTCTACTATCTGCAGAAGTAAAAGCCTCTTCTGCTTTTTTTAGGTTTGAGAGATCGGGTTTGATAGGAATGGATTCATAGTTGGATATAGTGTTTCTATTTCTGTCAAAAAAAAGGGAATGCAATAAAGAAGAATGCATTCGATGATGAGTGAATTTTCTTGTTTGATAACAACCTACAATAGCAAAGGGAAATGAAAAGGGAAGGGAGATAAGGGAGAGAACTTTTTTGGTTGTACTATATTTCTTCTTTCGAAAACGGTGAGACTTGACACCATTTTTTTCTATCAGCTCTATTGAATACCTTCTTCCAAAAATTACCATTAGAGGGGTAGAGGCGAGGTTACAGATTTTTTCCCACCTTTGTAGGGGGCCATAGCAAGAACAAGATTGAAAAGAGATCATGAAAATACTCCTTTTTTCTCACAAAAAAAAGATATTCTGGGGGGTTTTAAGAATTAAATGGAGGAAAAAGTAAGCTCAAGAGAGTATAGGAGTAAATTCTAGTAATACATCACTGAGAACTTTTAGAGGTCTTTGATTTGCGTCTACATCTTTTATGATCTCTTTAGGATAATACTCTAGAAGCTTTTTGGTCTCTTTCTCATAGACCTCCATTCTTTGTCGCAAAATTTTAGGATCCTGGTCATCCATTCTTTTTTCAATGATTCCTCTTCTCTGCATTCTCTCAATTAAGACACTATAATCTTTACTATAGAGGTGAATAATCCCTTCCACGATGAGGTATTTTTTCAATAATTTTGCCTGCGGCAATGTTCTGGGAACTCCGTCCATAAGCAGGTATTGTTGCTGAGGAAAATATCGGTTTGTTGCAATCAAGCCCAAAACGAAATGGTGCCATATTTCTACAGTTACCTCATCAGGAAGAAGTTCTCCTTTACTGGCATAGGAATGATAGAGCTTACCTGCAGGAGACTCTAAAGAAAGTCCCCGAAAAATATCACCGGAGGAGAGATGGAAGTGATTTCCGGCGCTGCTTAAGAATTTTCCCAGGGTGCCCTTCCCGGATCCCGGAGGGCCTATTAGCAAAATAGCTTTGAAAGGCTCGTCATATTTGGGGATAAACTGGCTTTTTTTTCCCATATGCTTGAGCGTAAAGGATTTATCCAATCAGGGCAAGTAAAATTGTAAGTTATTTTAATTCAACGGTTTGCGAAATAGTTTATAGTTAATTTAACATTGAATTAAATAATTAATTTATGTTAAAATTTCTTTATAAAAGATAAAAAATCCTAAAAGGAAAATTAAAATGAATATAAAACCGAAAATAACAATTGGTGGAGAAGAGTATTTTGTTCACCTTCGTGTTACCGGAGCTGACCAAGCTAGGCAACATCTAGGACAAGAACAAAGGGTTGTCTCTGAAATCCAACGTTTAGCTTTCTCTATTTTTTCTACAATCGCAGCGCAAAATAGAGAGGCCGATTTAACAAAATATACTGTGAAGTATATGCAGACCCGCGCTAGAGATTCTTTTGTATTGGAAGATGGCGAAAGGGAAAATCCTATCCATGATCGAGAAATGCAAAAAAGCATACAAAAAATTTCTACACTTTTTGCTAGAAAACATGCACTTTTTCTGCCATTAAACCCATTGAATCGAAAGGAAAAAGAAAAGGAAGAGTGAGTATAGAATGACGCAAGGTATCTCTCCTATTAGATCTGAAAATCTAGCCCGAAGATTTGAGCAAATACTCAAACGGATAAAGGAGCTAGAACCAGATGCTATCCACAAGATAGTAGAGCGTATTCTCGCGTCTAACAAAAATGAACAAGCAGAAAGTCACGTTGGAGAAGTTACAAGAGTAGAGTCTCAAACATCTTCCACTAATGAGATAGCAGATGTTGCGACGGCCATTGGAGAATCATCCGAATTACAGAAATTAGTGACTGATGTCGATACTGCCACTATGGAAGTCTTTTCTCAACTGAGTCATGTTGACTTATCAGAAACATTGAACAGCAGAGTTTCCGAAGCAGGAGATGCAATAGGAGTTATTCGTAATGTATGGCAAGCGGATAAAGGAACCAAGGTAAAAGCCCTTGTCCATATGGGTATTGCCTCTGGTTTTCTATCTGTGGCTAGTGGGTATTTCCTTATCAAAAGTGGTATTGAGATCCAAGAAGAATCTCAAAAAATAGGGGATATAGAAGGGAAAAAAGATGGATCTCTTCGAGTCTCTTTGGGATTGTTGCTAACCCTCCAAGGTATCATCACAGTGGCAACCAAAATTGCAGCTCTTTTCAAAACGGCTGCTCTTACTATAGCAGGTACCATATCCTATTATGTTCTTTCTCCTCTGTTTGTATTGGCTACAGCCTCTTTCGGAGGATTTGCTCTTAAAACCGCATCTGGATTCCGAAAGGAGTGGAGAGAAATTCTGGACGGTGATGGAGATAAGAAAGAAAAAATAGAGAAGGCTACTCTCTACTTATACCACTCTCTTTCTCTATCTTCAAAAGAAGTAGAGGAGATAGAAGAACAGCTCCAAGCAGAAAAGAGCTCTCTTTCCCCTGAAAAATACGAAGAACAGCTCCAAGCAGAAAAGAGCTCTCTTTCCCCTGAAAAATACGAAGAGCGTCTCCAAGCAGAAAAGAAAAAGGGACTAGAGGTCAAACAGGCTAGACTTAAAAGAAGAATTGGAGGCAAGGCCTTCAATCATCTAGAAGAAAATCTGAAAGGATTGATAGAAAATATTGGCCAAGATTCTTTTGATATCGATAAAGCGGAAACGCTCATCAAAGAGGTGAGTAAAGGAAACCTGCAACAGATTACAGTTGGAGCAGCTTGTATTGTTCTTTCGCTTATCAGTTTGGCAGTGATTATATTGATGCTTGTATATGGTTCACCTGTTTCTGTTTTTCTCTTAATGGCAATCTCATCTTTCATCTGGCTATCTATGGATAGTAACTTTTTAAATCAGAAGTTATTTGCTGATCTTCCTTGGTTCTTGCGACAGAAAATCTATACTGAAAGCTTTGCCTAAAGAAAACGATCCCGTATAAATGGGATAGATGTCCCAGCTTGATCATTTTTCCTACTATCTATCTCTAGAAAAAGGAGTAGGCTCTACAACCCAATCAGCCTATCTTTCTGATATTTCTGGTTTCTTACACTCTACCCCACATTCCATCAATAGAGTATCTGCAGATGAGATTGTATCCTATTTGAAAAAGCTGCAAGAGGAAGGGTATGCTTCTTCTTCGATCTACAGAAAAATTGTGGCAATCAAGCTCTTTTTTCGGTTTTTAACCCGAGAAAAAAAGATAAAAGAAGATCCTTCTCTTTTTCTTACCTCTCCAAAAATTTGGCAATTGATACCTGAGATTTTGACGATTGAAGAAGTGGACAGGTTACTACAACAGCCTGATATTTCTATTTTTATTGGAGCTAGAGACAAAGCGATTCTTGAGCTCATCTATGCTACAGGGCTGAGAGTATCTGAATGTGCTAGAGTTCAAGTGAAAGATATCCAAGATGGATTTATCAAAGTAATGGGAAAGGGTAAAAAAGAGAGAATACTTCCCATCGGAGGGCAAGCTTTGCAAGCTATAGATTGGTATCAGAAACGTTATAGAGAGAAAGGAGGAGTCCTCTTTATCTCATCCAAAGGAAATCCAATTTCGAGAGTGACTATCTACACCCAGATCAATAAATATGCAGAAAAGGCGGGTATACAAAAGAAAATTTCTCCACATACCTTGCGCCACTCATTTGCTACTCATCTTTTGGAAAATGGCGCAGATTTGCGGTTGATTCAAGCTATGTTAGGACATGAAAGTGTAGCTACAACAGATAGATATACCCATATCAGTAGAAAACAACTCTCCACCTCTTTTGATCAATTTCATCCCAGACCTTAGAGGGAGATCCAGACCTTCGATCCTACTTGTAATCTTCCTTCTTTTTCTACTACCACTTCTTCTCCCTCTTGTAATCCCTCTTTAATCACTACTTTTCCCTCAATCGATTCTCCTATAACAACCTTTTTTTCATAGATAAGATTACCCTCTCCAACGAGATAGAGAAAGATACCGTCCGGCCTATGGATAAGAGCTTCTTCAGGAATACAAATCACATCTTCAAGCATACCTAAATAGAGGCGAACAGCAACGCTTTGATTGGGCCAGAGATTCTCCTCATCATTAGGAAAAAGGGCTTTGAGTGTAATGTTTTCATTGTTGATTTGATTATCGATCATTTCCAAGGTTCCCTTATGCTGATCTTGCAAGAAAGAATCAGTACTAATTTCTACAGGGAGCTTTTTCTTACCTGCAATCAGTGAAAGCTTGTTTTCAGGAAGAGTAAAAATAGCATAGATGGGTTTCGTTTGATGAATAGTGACCAAAGTTTCATTTTCCCATCCCTGTACAATATTCCCTTCATCTATTTGCAGAGTTCCTGTCTTGCCATCTATAGGAGAGTAGATCCAACAGTAACTCAAATGAGTAGAAGCATCTTCCAACTCAGCTTCTGTCTGTTTTATAGAGGCTAAAAGAGTGTTTACATTGCTGACTAATGCATCGAAATCCATTTTAGAATAATATTGATCTTGTGTAAGTCCTCGATATCTTTCCACCTTTTCCTGTGCTAATTTCAGTTGAGTGATCTTCTCTTCTAACACTCCTTTTTTCCTTTTCAAGTTCGACTGGAAATTTCTAGGATCTATGGTAAAAAGTAGATCTCCTCTTTTTACATCCTGACCTTCTTGAAAATAGACTCCGGTAATTTCTCCTGTGACTCTAGAAGAGAGATGTACAGTAGCTTTAGGCTGGATATATCCCTTAGATTGTAAATAAATCGGATGGTTTTTCTTTTTAGCTTTGATTACTCGTACACGACTCTTTTTTTCTATTGGCGGGCTCTCATGTGAACAGCTAGAAAAAAATAGCAGAATCAATAGAGGAAGTAGTTGTTTCATAGTGGTTCTCTTTCTTGGTCAGGAGTACATAGTGTTCCAGTAGCATAGGCTAGTTGTGCAAGTGATAGATACCAATCTTTTTTTGCTTCCACATACTTTGCTCTGGCATCGGTTAAGGTATTTTGAGCATTTAGCAGGTCTAAAATAGTAGAAATACCTGCTTTATAATTCTCTAAAGCAGCTTGGTATTGAAGCAAAGAGGAAGATAAATATTCATCTGTATAGGAATAGGATTCCTCTGCACTTTGCAAAGAAGCGTGTGCTACGGAGACATCTTTGATGATTGAGAGTTCTTTTTCCAACATCTCGGCAGTACTTTTCTCCCAAAGAGCTTTTGCTCCTTTTACTCCATTTTTATAAAAGAACCCTTTAAATAGAGGGAAGGATAGAGATAGCTGCACATTGTAGTGGTATTTCTCTTTTAGTTTCTTGTTATACCAATTTCTTCCCGCTTGAAAATTACCATCAATTACAGGTCTATAAGCGCTTTTGGCTCCATTGTATTTTTCACTTCTTTCCTCTACTTTTGCCTGCATAGCTTTGAAATCAGCTCTTTGGCTTTTTGCTTTAGCTACTAATTTGTCGATGGATTCAGCCAGTGGTTGCAGATCAATTTTTTTAGGCAGTCCTTTTAGCGAACATTTTAATGTAGAAGGAAGTCCTGCGTCTTCCAAGAGAATAGCAAGACTGGATTCGACCAATTTCTTCTGGTTAGAGGCAGCAATCTTTAGTTGCAATAGATAAGATTTTGCCTGGGCTACATCTCCAATAGTTGCTACTCCTGCATCAAACTTACATTTAGCTGCATCAAGAGTTGCAGTAGCTGTTGTAAGATTCTCTTCTAAAGATGTAAGCAGTTCTTTTTGGTAGAGATAGTCATAATAATCTTCCATGATAGTTAAAAGGGTCATCTGAATTTGTTGGTTATGCATATAATTTGCATAATGCAATGCTTGTTTAGCTGTAGCGGATGAAGCTCTTCTCTGACCAAAGTCAAATATGGTGTAGGAGACATTGACTTCTGGTGCTACCGTAGTTAAATAGAAGGATTCGAATTCTAAATCTTGATTCAACGGAGCTATGACAAAATCCTGAGGTGATTTTGGATATCCTTCATTGAAAAATGGGATTCCGTATTGTCTAGAATAAAAAGCAGTAAAATCTATGGAAGGGAAGTAACTACTCAATTGTTGTCCATATTCTGCTGCTTTAGATTTTGCCTCATGCCAAGAAGATTTCGTTTTAGGATTGTTTTGTAAGGCAATATCAATCAATTCAGCAAGCGAAAGCTCTTCCTTCTGAAAGGATTCGGGTATTACCGTCTTGCAATATTTCGAAGAGATCAACTGATCTTCTCCTAAAGATTGCCAGCTGCTATTTGATGAAATAGGAGCAAGAGGCAGGGGGTCGTAAGCTTGAAAACCACAGCCTGATAGAATGCAAAAGATAAAAAACAAAAGCAATCGGTACAACGTACACCTCTCAGATTCAGGAACCCCTTAGGAACGTCTTTTGTTTTTTTAAAAGGATCTTTCCTTACTGTCAATGGCTTATAGCTTATGATTCGTCAATTTTTTTTCTAAGAAGCTTATTTACGATATCCGGAGAGGCTTTTCCTCTGGTTTCTTTCATCACCTGGCCTACAAGAAAAGCTAGGGCTTTGGTTCTTCCTGATTTGAAATCCTTGATAGAATCAGGATATTTAGAAACTACCTCATTTACAATTTTTTCTAAAGCCGCTGTGTCATTCATAGGAGTATAATCTGGATTTTCTTCCATGATCTGACGAGGACTTTTTTGAGGATCTTTGACCATGTCATCAGCGATACTTTTTGCAATTCTTCCAGTGATAGTACCTTCATTGATAAGATTGACCAAATCTGCCACAAATTTTGGTGGAATACCTATAGATTGCAAAGTATGTCCTGACTCTTTCAATCTTCCTGTAAATTCGACAGTGATCCAATTACAAAGAGTTTTGGCGTCTGAAGTATGAGCTAATCCCTCCTCGAAGTAGTCAGAAAGATGCTTTTCTTCGACAAGGATAGAGGCATTATATTCAGAAAGCTCAAGCTCTGTAATATATCTATGGAAACGTTCTCTCGGTAGTTCAGGGAGTTTTTCTCGGATGGACTCAATCCAATCTGAGGAGAGGAAAAGGGGAGGGA
>CAYPKB010000013.1:0-1467 GCA_964411185.1 uncultured bacterium | reverse complement strand
ATAATCTTCGGCCCTTTCTTTTTTTCGCATTAACCGATTTGTTTTTTTCTCTGGATCCCATCGGTAGGTTGCTTGTTGAATGAGCTCCTCTGGTTTTTTGTGGCTATTTTCTTCGTAGATTTCAATTTGTCTTTCCATTTCGGCTACGATAGCCAATTCCATAAAATGAAAGGAGTTCACATTCTTTATTTCAGTTTTAGGTCTTAGTTCATTAGACCCTTTGGGACGAACCGAGACATTCACATCAATTCTAAGAGAACCTTCATCCATATTACAGTCTGAAGCATCAATATATTGAAAGATCGCTTTGATAGCCTTTGCATAAGAAGATGCCTCTTGAGGTGTGTGCATGCAAGGTTGCGATACAATTTCTAAGAGAGGGACTCCGGCTCGGTTATAATCAATCCCAGCAAAGGAAGAAAAATGTTTTAACATACCTGCATCATCTTCTAGGTGAGCATGGGAGATAGCAAAGGTTTTTTCCTCCTTTCCCACTACAGCCTTGATCTCACCTTCCTGTATGATGGGCTGTCTAAATTGAGTGATCTGAAAATTTCGAGGGCTATCAGGATAAAAATAGGACTTCCTATCAAAACTAGTGGCTTTGGCTATTTTTGCATTGATGGCTAGACCAAAAAGAACTGCTTTTGTAACAGCCTCTTTATTGAGAACCGGTAACGATCCGGGCATTCCTGTGCATACTTCAGAAATATTTTCATTGGGTTCAGATCCAAATAGATTCAAAGCAGGACTGAAGAGCTTTGTTTTTGTATTTAATTGGACATGGATTTCAAGTCCAATGACAGCTTCCCATATACTTTCTCCTGGCTTCATTGGAACTCCGAGGGAATCATGTTTTTATAGTTACTATTTTGTTCAAAAGCGTAGGCTGCTCGAATAACCTCTAAATCCTGAAGTTGAGGTCCAATCAGTTGAAGACCGTATGGAAGACCATATGCACTCACTCCATTGGGAACAGAAATAGCTGGTAGGCCAGCCAGATTGGCAGAAATGGTGAAAATATCTTGGAGATACATTTCAACAGGGTCTTGGATGGAACCCATAGAGAAAGCCGTTCCAGGGGTAGTTGGCATCGCTATGAGATCGCAATCATCAAAAGCTTTTTCAAATTCCTTGATTGTTTTGGTCCGTAATTTTTGAGCTTTAGTATATAGGGCGTTGTTGAATTCAGCTGAAAGAACATAAGTTCCCAAGATAATCCGCTTTTTTACCTCTACGCCAAGTGTTTCATCACGAGTACGGTCGTAAATCTCTTCTAAATTTTTAGCCTCTTTAGATCTATTTCCGTAGCGTATTCCGTCGAACCTGGCTAAATTGGTAGATGCTTCTGCAGGTGCTATAATGTAATAAGCTGCAATGGAGTATTTAAGCATTTCTAAATTAATCTCCACAAAAGAAGCTCCTAGATCTTTCATCTTTTCTATCGATTTTTCGAAGATCTCTTTG
>CAYPKB010000012.1:7655-14459 GCA_964411185.1 uncultured bacterium | reverse complement strand
ACAGTTCCTACAAACCCAACACAATCGTTAATTGTTGGAGTAAGTTCTACTTTCATTTTATATTTGGTCATCATATTCGTAGAGGAATCATATTGGTCCATTAAACAGGTGAAATTGGATAGGGAAATGAGAAATAACAGTGATTGAGTATGAAGATGAAACGTAAACTCAAAAATAAACACTTAACCGATACAAATCAATCTTCATGGCAATTAGCTTCTATTCAGCTGGCAGCTGTGATAAGTCTTCCCTCTTTAGCAGCAAGTATCCTCCTCATTCAAAGATACAGCTTTCTTTCATCCTTAATGACGATAATTTTAGGAAATATAATTTTATGGATTATTAGATTTGGCTTATTGAAAATCAGCTTCGATAAAAGGAAAAGCTTATTAGATATCACCTATGATTGCTTCGGAAGAACAGGTGCTTATATAATCTCTTTTTTTCTTTTGGTAGATGCCTTGGCCTGGTTTTTTATCCATACCTCAGTCGCCAGCAATTTATTAGTCTCATTCTTCAAAATTGAGAATTTTTCAGAAACCAATCATTTCATTCAATTGAGTATCATCATTGGAGTTCTGAGCACTTTCCTGTGTATGGAAGGAATGAAGTCATTACGGATTCTTGCAATAGCATCCCTACCTATATTGCTGCTCACTTTTTTTGGCATATTGTTTTCTTCTTCCTTTGCCATAGATCCATTAAAGAGAACATTGGAAGGGACTTTTTCTTTTGCAGGTATAGGTATTATTCTAGGCTCTAGCCTTGGAACAAGTGCTGATATGCCTACATTTTTCAGGCATAGGCGTTCTTGGAAAGATTCCATGAATGCTCTTACATTTTTTCAGATAGTCAGTCTATTCATTGGTATCGGTGGATTATTTTTAGCACGAATTATTCATGTCAATCCGGATAATAGCAGCTACACAGTAGCTCTTCTGAGCAATCCGCAAAAATATCTCTTATCGATATTTCTCTTCATCTCAGCTGTATATGCTAATGTATACACAGTCTATTCTTCCTCGGTTGGTTGGGAAGTATTGGCACCGACAGCTTTAGTAGGACGCAAGGAATATATGATTTTAGGGATGGCTCTAACTATATTTTTTATCTCTTTCTACAAGGTCTTCTCTTTACACCGCCTCCTTGATATTGCAGATACGGCTATGATTAACCTTTGTTTGGTCCTATTTTGGTTCTTTTTAGCCCACCTATTCATCCAAGGTCCTGAAACGATTAAAGAAAATATTATATACCTTCTCGCTTGGCTAATCGCGACCTCATCGAATATTTTTCAAATATTTTTTTATGGCTTCATCTCTAGCAATGTACTATTTACTTCAGTAATAACAATTATTTTATTCTCTATAATAAAATTATTTTATAGAATGAAGAAAACTTATATATAAAATGGTTTTTTTGAAAAAAATTCTTTTATTAATAACAGATTGCCAGTATAATTACTTGAAAATTAATTTTTGTATTTAAAGTAATTGTTCAAAAAAAATATCAGGCAAATATTATGAGTAGTACTAGTCAAGTTCTAGAAACCTCTTTATTAAGAAATCTCAGAAAAAAGATTCCCCAAAAAACTCTTACTTCTTCCTTTTCTATTTCTAATGAATCTCAATCACACTCTCTGAGTGAACTTTTACCTTATGATCCAAAAACTAAAGGCGGAGACCGTCTCTTAGCTGGTCTCAAAGAGTTCGATTTTCTTCTCACTGCTGCTGAAAAAGCTGCCGAATCTCTCAAAGGAGGACATGTCTCCAAATTCGATCCACTAGTAGGAGAAAACGCATGTCAAATAAGAGCTCTTAAAAATTGCTTGATTTTCTCAAAACATCCCGTGGATGAAAATGATTTTTTATCAAAAATCCAATCTAGAAAGAACAAAATAGACTCTCTTATCCGTGAGATTTCTTCTTCTAATAATACAAATGCCACTTTGCACGATATTTTAGTAAGTAATGGCATCGATCTTCAGCTCACTTACAGGGAAATATATCTGATCAAATCTTACCTACTTACATTTGTAAAAACCATTAAACCCCCTAAAGAAAACCTTCCTTTTGTAAAGAATGAGTATACCGACACAAAAAAACTCAAGACTATCAAACCTATCGGGACCATGTTTGCAGAAAATTTAATAAAAAAACTGAGAGAATCTCTATCTGCCTTTTCCGTTTCATTCATACAAGAAATTTCCTCTCAAATCGCACCTGATCCTCTTAATGAAGCATTGATAGATCAGTTCTACATTCGACATAACCGTCTTCATTGCTTACCATGTTATTGGGTAACAAAACTGCTAATGATTCAAGCATTGGAAAGTGAAGTCCCTCTTATCATTATTGCAAGACAGTTAGCTAAAGATAAAAATTATGAGACGCTTCGTGAACTTCCTCTCTCTTTCAGACCCACTATATCTGGGTATGAACCCACCTCATTGCATTCATTTGACCTACAAGGCCCTTCCCTTGTTTTATTAGTTAACTCTTGCAGAGAGTCTACTGAATTTCCCGATGAAGAAGTTTGGAAAGAAGAGCTATTACAACATAATCCTATTGATCTTATCCTTGCTTATGCTGCTTCTCACAGACAATATCCAGATGCTAGTAAAGATGAGTTGATGGATCAACTCAGTGATGAGCAATATAAATTTTATAAAGAGAAAGCATCTGAATGGGGCTGCTCGATAGAAAATCCTTCTGGTTTCTTTTTAAGCCATGCCTTTTGCGAAAGAATAGAAAATATTTCAAATCATCTTGATATGGAAAAAGAGTTAGTCGGAATGCAGAATCCAGAAGGTTTAAGAAACTAAACGCTATAGTAAGTTTCAGCTTTACTTTTTGACGCTATAATTCTTCTGGAAATGTTCTATGTACCCGGTTTCTTATCTTTAAGCAAATATCACTATACGACTCTGCCTGCTGGGCTAGGTTATCCATGATGTACCATCTATCTTCTCTTTGGAGAATTTGCCATACTCTGTCTAGAGCTTTAGGTAAAGATTGTGTAGCAAAGAGATCTGATTTCATAAGATCAAAGGCTACATGAAAACAACTATAGAGTTTTTCTAGGTAAGATCCTTTAACTATATAGGCATGGGCACAAAGAGAGTCTATCACTCTGTGAATATGCGGAAATGGTGAAGAACAATATTTTCTCACATTGGTACCGAGAAAAAAAACATCCCATTCTTCTCCTACACTTTGGAAAAAAGAAGAAATTATCTTTTTTGGTGACTGTAGGAAGTAACAATCATCTTCCAATATCAAGGTTCTATCCCATCTATTCTGGATAGCTTTTTGCAAAGTGAGCATGTGACTTTGTATGCAACCTTTGTGACCATTGAGCTCATCATATATAGCTGATATTCGGTATATTTTTTCTGGAGATACTTTTTCAACTCATAGAGAATTCTTTCTTTACGATCAGTGCGGTGATCTAAGTTGATATAGCAGATAGCATCTAGATCATTTAGACTCATACGGGATCTCTGATACTCTATCGCGGGAAAAAAGAAGAGAGATAAAAATAGTCCATCCTCCATAGATAAGAGCAGTTCCTACAGCTGTATCTAAAACAGCCATAAAACTCTTTGGAAAAAGATAGGCGCAGCCTATTCCAAGTCCCATCATCATGGGTATGATCATCATTTGCTTTAGGAGAGTTTTTACAAGAGGACCCTCTTGTAGCTTGCACATCAATTTATAGACTGCTTTTTTAAAGACCATTCTTCCTTTTGCTACTCCAAGAGCAAGTCCAAAGGAGATAGAAAGTAGAGATGCTTTCTCCCAGGAACCTAGAAAATTTGCTGCCCATTCACTGGGAAAATATATAGCAAGTTTCAGTCCTCGCATTAGAAGCATCAGTCCAATAGAAAACCAAGCTAAAGCAATAACAATGGGAACTGTTTTTTTCATACTACCCTCTTATCTTTTCTTACCTTAAAAGTAGACTCTTAGAGAAAAAAAGCAAGTCTTTTCGATAACAAACTGCCCAAGACCCTTATCGACAAAAATCTTTACACTACTTAAGATCAAAACAACCATCAAATTCTCAGGTGATTTTATGAATGTCTCTTTAGCTTTCATCCGGATTCTTTTTGTCATTATCAGTATGTTCTTTCTCGGGATTTATATGTCTGCGGTTACCACAGACTCTCCCATTTTAGATGGCATGTGGGGAGCCGGGCTGGGACTTGCTTTTGGGATACTCCTCATAGGATGTGATTTAGTCTTCCGTAGATTCAATTTACGTTCTTTCAACACCGCTATTTTAGGAATCTTATTTGGCTATTTGATGGGGCTCATCTTGAACTTAGTTTTTTCTTCTATCTATGGCTTAAGTGAAGAGCTGCAAAAGATAAATAACCAGACGAAAGATATTATTGAAATCCTCATTTACCTTTTTGGTATCTATTTGGGAACGGTAATGACTTTAAGAGCTTCCGATGAACTTTATGTAAGCATCCCTTTTGTCAAATTTAGCCCTATGGCCAAGAAAAAAAAGGACCTTATTTTAGATTTTTCTATTTTGGCTGATGCAAGAATTGTAGATTTTGCTTCTACGGGTTTCCTAAACAACCAACTTATCCTTCCAAGATTTGTCATCAAAGATCTCTATGCTCAGTCAGAAATTGGAGAAGGCCAGATGAAAACAAGAGCAAAAAGAGCCATGGAAGTGCTGAAAAAATTAGAGGAGATGCCGGAGCTGGAACTTCGTTTCAACGACACTGATTTTCCTGAAGTAAAAGATGGAACCAGTAAAATATTGCGACTTGCAAGATTATTAGACAGCAATGTTCTTACAGCAGATATCAGCAGAGCTCAAATCCCATCTATGGAGGGAATCCAGATTATTAATATCCACTCTCTTTCTAATGCCTTAAAACCTTTGATGGAAACAGGCGAAACGATCAAAATAAAGATCCAACGTCATGGAAAAGAACCTAGACAAGGGGTTGGTTATCTAGAAGATGGTACTATGGTAGTAGTAAACGGAGGCGGTCAATATATAGGAGAGACAATAGATGCCTATGTATTATCTGTGAAACATACCACTACAGGAAGAATGATCTTCTGTAATGCTATGGACGAGCCCCATCCTGAAAATTTTGGTAACGAGTATGAGGAGTAATGAAAGGGGTAGGAATCGATATTATAGAAATTGAAAGGGTGAAAAAATCTCTAGAAAGACATGGAAACCATTTTCTAAATCGGCTTTTCACAATCAAGGAACAAGATTATTGTCTCAAGTTCAAAGATCCAGGTCCCCATCTAGCAGGGAGATTTGCAGCGAAAGAGGCTATTGTAAAAGCTTTTGGTGTTGGATTTGGCTCACAAATCCATTGGCATGATATTGAAATCCTAGAAGATGAGAGAGGAAAACCTATACCTCACTTTTCTAAAGGGGTAAAAGAAAACTTTCATAATCCTACTATGATGATCTCTATCAGCCACTCAGAAACCAATGCAACAGCTGTTGCTATCTGGGTTTAAAAGGAAAAGGGAAGTAGATAGCTTATAACAAAGGTGTTTACATTCTTCGGACATAATGAAGCTTTTACTCTTCTGATATAATCGAAGCGAAGTGTGCCCCAGATACCCATCCTATATCCATAGCGAATACCTAAATCGATAGACTTTTGCCTGATTTTTCCATATCCATGGAAATTAGCAATATTGATGGTTGTCCTCCTACCATAACCGTGACTCCCTAACGCATAGAGCGCCCATTTATGGGTGTCATCCAGATTACCTTCCATGAACAATCCTCCTCTCAGCCAAGGAGAACCGCGATTGGACATACCAATGACTCCAAACCCCCAAAATCGATATCTCCAAAAACGAAAAGAATCGATCTCTTTCCCTAGAGATATACTCAGTTCCACATCGACATTCCCATGATAAGGACAACTGACATCTCTCAAGCTATCGGAAGAGACAACTCTAGCACTAAGACCTGAAACCAAACTGACCCAATCTCCAATAATATCATCCATCCAAAGGTATCTACCTTGGATGGCAAAACTTCGGAATCCGAAAGATTGCTCTGTAGTATCGGCAAATTCTACATCGGCATCTACACTCCAATCTGGGGAAAAAGAAAAATCCAACTCTCCAAAGAGTAGATTTACGTTGAAAGGATTTTGCAATTGATCTACAGCCCCTTCCACTTTGCGGAAACGACTGTAAGCATAACCTCCTAGGAAATGAAATTCATAGATATCACCAAACCAAGGCTGCTTTTCTAATCCAAAAAGAAAAAGAGGGAGGAGAAGAAAAGACAAAATTATGCGCATGCAATCTACTCTATATTTTGTTCGGCAAGCCACCTTTCTGCTTCAATGGCTGCCATGCATCCCATTCCAGCAGCAGTTACAGCTTGACGGTAGGTAAAATCTGCCACATCTCCTGCAGCAAATACTCCTTCGACACTTGTTTTAGCACTTCCTGGGATTACTTTGATATATTTGTTAGGATGCAGTTCTACTTGTCCCTGCAAAAAGGCAGTATTGGGCTCATGACCAATAGCAAAGAAGAGTCCCCCTGCTTCTTTTTCCGTTAGCTCTTCTGTTTTAAGGTTTTTTATGACTACCGATTCTACTATCCGATTCCCTTTGACCTCTTCGACAACGCTATCCCATAGCACTTCAATCTTGGAATGGCTAAGTGCTCTTTCTGCCATAATTTTCGAAGCTCGGAATTGATCTCTTCTGTGAACAATATATACTTTACTGGCATATTTTGTGAGAAAGACCGCCTCTTCCATAGCGCTATCTCCTCCTCCTATGAC
>CAYPKB010000012.1:5637-7645 GCA_964411185.1 uncultured bacterium | reverse complement strand
TCTCTTGTGCCAACAATATCTAAACGTTTAGCATAAGCACCAGTTGCGATGATCAAAGCATGAGCATAATGTGTGCTGTTTGCTTCTACTTTGAACGGCCTTTGGTTCAAATCTACAGATTTTACATCTTCGGTAAGAATTTTGGTTCCAAAACGTAAAGCTTGGTTACGGAAGGTATCCATCATTACAGGTCCTAAGATCCCATCAGGAAAGCCCGGATAATTTTCCACATCGGTTGTTGTCATAAGCTGTCCTCCAGCAGGACCTGACATGAAACCCTCAAAAAGCATAGGGGAAAGATTGGCTCTGGCGGCATAAATAGCTGATGTATAGCCTGCTGGACCTGAACCAACAATGATAATCTTATGGATATCCATTTCTACTCACTTTTAAAAAAAATGCTCTTACCTAGAATAGTGAGCAAATTGGAAAAATACAAGCTCAAGGATGCAACTCGGCTATGCGCCGAATGGCATTGTCTACCACTTCGGCAAAAGAGGCTCCCATTTTTTCCTTGCGAAAAGCATCCAAAGCAGCCTCCGTTACTCCCCCAGGAACAGCAATCTCTCGAGATAATCTTTGGACATCTAGATCTTTTGCTAAAAGTTTGGCACTTCCTATAAAAGTTTGGCAGACTACCCTTAAAGCTTTTTCATAATCTACCCCTTCTGCTTTGCCTTTTTTTGCAAAAGCATCAATACATTGGAAAACGATTGCAGGAGCAGATCCGGCAAGAACAGTAAAAAGATCTAAGTTTTTTTCTTCCACCTCTTCGATCTTGCCCATGGGAGAAAAAATCTGCCGAGCTTTTTCTTGCCACTCTTTTTTTCCTTTTTTGCCCCAAGTGAAGATATTCATTCCCTCTCCGATGGAAGATGGAGTGTTGGGCATCAACCGTAGAATGGATAGCTTCTCTCCAAAATGTTCTTCAAAAGTAGAACAAGGTACTCCGGCCAAAATGGATACAAATAATTTTTTTTCTAATTCTATATCGGAGGGAATCTCCGGCAAGACCTGGATCAGACTTTTAGGTCTCATAGCAAAGATAATAATGTCGGCTCTTTTACACAATTCTTTGTAGGAAACAGCACTAATCTTTTTTTCTTTTGAGGTTGCTGTCTGTTTTTTTTTATCTCTTCGTAAAAAAACAATTTGAGAATGGGATAAAACATGGGATTGTAACATTCCATCACAGAGTATCTCTGCCATATGGCCAAACCCAATAAAACCAACTGTCAGATCCTGTAAAGCTCTCATGAAACTACTCTATATATAGTAAAAAATTTATTCAGGCAATTATAGGTTAGGAAATTTGAATTTATCAATGAAACAAATCCTAAATTGATATAAAATAAACCGCAAACAGAGCAACCTTGCTTTGTTTTTTTGCTTTATAGCAAAAAAGGCCAATGTCTTAAAAAGAAGTGCGGGGACACTTGGAAGGGGGTTGCATATGCAGAAGTTACTTCGTAAAATTTTTGGGATATACCCCGGAGAAGGGCTTCACAATCTTCGTTTTGTTATTTTTGCTATCTTATGGGCTTTTTCCTCTACCAGCCTAGAGACCATGACAGATGGCCTCCTTTTAGAGCATGTAGGAGCACCTGCTCTGAAATTAGTCTATCTTTTGGGGGCATCCATCTTAATTATTGCCTCCTCCCTTATTGTTTATTCCCTTAGGATCGTCAGCCCTTATTTTGTCTTGATGACCGTGATGGTCTTGGGGCTTTTCTTTTCTGCCCTCTCCGTTGGCATGCTTACTCTCGCGACCTCCATTCCCGTATGGTTTTGGTATGCATTCAAGATTTTTACTATGCTCTTTTTTTACATTTACCTTGCCTGTTCTTGGACCTTTATCGATCAATACCATGATATCAGGGATGCAAAAAGAATCTACTCCCTGTATAGTGCCGCTTTTTTTCTAGGAATTGTCTTTTCTGGACTCTTTTTAAATCTTTCTTTAGATAATTTAGGATTATTTCCTACCAATATGATTGTCATTGGAGCG
>CAYPKB010000012.1:0-5627 GCA_964411185.1 uncultured bacterium | reverse complement strand
GCCGCTATTTGGATGGCAAGACAGATTACTCGAAAAGTTCCTGCTATTCATGATGATACAATGGAAGGAGTTTTTTCTGGTGACAGACATGGCTTTAGTTCCATGTTGAAAATGATTGCAAAGTCTCCTTATACCCTTGCCCTTCTTGCCTTAAGCCTGGGTCACCAATGTCTTTTGATATTGACAGAGTATAATTATATGCAAGGTTTTGAATTTGCCTTTCAAAACAAAGTAATCGGAGAGGCTTATACCGCTAACAATGTGGCAGAATTATTAGGAAAATATAAGGGTTGGATCGCTGTATTCAATATCTTTTTAGGAGCTTTTATTTATCCTCCTTTTCTTAGAAGAGTGGGCCTTTCCAATGCTATTGTAATTGCTCCTCTCTTTTTCCTCTTTGTCTATTCGGGATGGCTTGTAAATGAGGGATTTTGGATCTCTCTGATGGGTCTTTTCGTTGTAGATGGTATCTCCTATACCATTGAAGATAATAATTTTAACCTTCTTACTAAAGCAGTTCCCCCTAAGCTTAAGTCAAAGGTGCGGATCATTAATGATTCCTTTTTCGAACCATTGGGTATGCTTCTGTGCGCATTGATGCTCTTTGTAATGAAAGACCACGGGCTCATCATTGGTTTTATCTTCTCTATCATTACTATCCTCTTAGTATTTATCCTCCGTGGATACTACTCTAGAGCCATATTCACCTCTTTGAAAGAACAAGCTGTCCACTTTGAGAGAAAGGCCAGAGATTGGTTTGCTCATATGGGCAAAAGAGAACATAAAGAGACAAAAAAAGATATCATCGAAGCCCTTTCCCAAGAAAATGAGACGATAAAAATCATGGCTTGCAGATCTCTGCTAGCTCTTCATGATACAGGGGTTTTAGACCAAATTCTTCAGGCTTCCCAAGGTGTCTCTAACCGCAGTAAAATAGAACTCATTCATCTATTCGATAGAAGCCCTTTTTCCGATAATCCCAGAATTATTGAGCTTGTAGATCTTTGGCTGAGTGAAGCAGAAGAGGCCAGCCTCACTAAGGCTGCTCATTTTTTCTTAGCCAAGAAAGGATTGCTTCATCCTGAAAAAGTATTGGATGATTTAGATAGCGAGGATTTGACGCTTAGAGGTGCTGCGATCATAACATTGAATAAGTCTCAGGCTGCCCAGAATCTAGATAGCCTCTCTTTGTATAAGACAATCGCTCTGAAGGAGACTGATCTTATGTTGAAATCGGAAGACCCAGATGAGATCTGTATGGGCTTGGAAATCCTTCGAGAAGCGATGGGCCCAGATTCTGCAGAAAAAGCACTTCCTTTTTTATTCCATGAAGAAAATAGAGTAAATAAAGCTGCAGCTCTTTGCTTGAGTATCCTAATCGACAAAAGCCACAGTCGATTTGCACCCACCCTTATCCAATCCTTGAAAGAATCCTTTGATCAAGAGGTAAGAAAAGGATGTTTAATAGCTCTGAAAAATATCAATAACTCTACGACAGTCAAAGATATCCTCTTATCTTCTATCCATTTCCGTCCTATGGAACGGAGGCTTACGGAAGAGGTAATCATCCAGATGGGACTCAAGACTGTCCCCACTCTCCTCTCCTGTGTAAAAGATAATAGTCTCCATGACCGGAGCCGAATTTTAGCCGGAAAGATTTTGGCAACACTTGCACCTCCTCAATTGCAGGCTAACCTACATGAAATTGTGAATGTAGAGCTGGAAAGAGCTTTTTTCTATTTTTACTATGGACGCTCCATTCAAAAAAAATATCCCCTACATGATCTCAGTTCTTTGCATGAAGCTCTGTTAACATCCTCTAAATCGGTCATTGATTTCATCATTCATTTGCTTGGAGCTGCAGGTTCAATTGAAGACAGTGAACTCTTAGTTCACTCTATACATAGCAAAAATGAGAAGATGCATGGGAATGCCTTGGAGACATTAGAAAGATCTTGTGACAATCATATTTATAAGATTCTTCTCCCTTTGATTGATGATACCCCGATTGAGGAGAAGCTTTATGCAGCAGAAAAAATCTTAGGAGACAAAATAGGCCTTTCTCTTTCCCAACTGTTGGATAGATTGGGCAAGTCGCCTGCTCTTTTTGATAAAGTAGTTGCTGTTAAGCTGCAGGCAGCTTTGAACATGCCGAATTGGCGTAGTTCATTAAAGGAACAAATAACCCAAGGTGATGAAACATTTCACCATTATGCTTATGAGTTGTTAGAGCTATGAAACATTTAAGTTTGATTGAAAAAGCCTTTTTCTTGAAAAAAACGAAACTCTTCGAAGAGCTTGACCTTGACCTCTTATTGGCAGTAGCTGATAAGATCAGCCAGGATATCTACGATAAAGGAGAAAAAGTATTTCTTCCTAATCAAGTAGCTAATCGAATCTATTTTATTGCTCAGGGATCGGTCAAGCTGGTAGGTCCAGCTAAGGAGAATCTTACCTCATTAAAAAAAGGAGATTTTTTTGGAGATGAATCTCTTTTCAACGAGAAACCTAGAGCTTATGGGGCTATTTGTTCCGAAGATAGTTTGATATTAACCATTTCAAGATCACACCTCCATACTATTATTTCAGAATGCCCATCTGTTGCCATCGCTCTTCTACGCTCTTTTGCTACTCTCCTTCCTTGCAGACAAAAACAGAGTGAAGATAGATGAAAATACGAACTCTTTTGCTTCTTTTTTTTCTCCCTCCTCTCATTGTCACCAATGTAGCTTTAGGTGGCCTCCTTTCCTATTGGTCCTTCAAAGAAGCGAAAGAGAAACATTTTGTAAGATTGAAAAAAAACATTGAGTCGATCATCAACCATCTTCCGGAAAAAACTATCTATCTAGATGGAGAAAAGCTTCCCATCGGAAAAAGATATAAAGATCTTGAGGAAGCATCCATTGTATTGCAGAAAAAAAATAGCACTCCCTACTGGGTTGACGGCGAAATGATTCTTTTCGAACCAACCTCGAAAGAGGGAAAAAAGGTGGTAAAAGGATATTATCCCATCCCTAGCAAACCTTACTTTTTATCATTCGAAAGTAATATTTCAGATCTTTATACCACACTACAACAACATATACTTGTCGCCCTTATCTCAATATTCTTGCTTTTAGTACTTGCCTCTCTTTTTCTTTTTGCCCTTTCTAAAAGAATCTCAAAACCTGTGAAAAAATTAACTAACTGCGCCCTCTCCATTGCTGCCGGTGAATATGGAACAAAAATAGAAGGAAAAGGACCTAAAGAAGTAGTTGATTTAGCCAACACCCTCAATACTATGAGTGAATGCCTTTCTGAAAATATCAATAATCTGAAGGAAAATTCTATTCTTCGGGAAAAGATGTATGGAAAGTATGAATCAGCCATCTTGTTCCAACAGAATATGTTGGATCAAGTAATTGAAAACTCTGACTCCGATGCTGTGGCCGTCAAATCCATCAGCTTCTTTTCTTCTAATCCGAAAGGACTACTCCTTCACTTCCCAAAAACTAAAATAGAAGACCACCTCTCCATCCAAGTCATAGAAGCGAAAGATCAGGGCTTTGAAGGAATGTATGAACTATTGACCCATTATAAATTGGCAAAAAGCAAAAAACCTAAATATTCTTTTCTACAGATAGATTTAGATCTCAATCGATCTCTTCTCTCTTTTCAAAACTATCATCATACAAGACCTATCCTTTGGTCTTTTCATAAAAAAGAATTGATGACCTTACAACCTTTTACTCCCTTCGGATTAGGAGATTATTTCTTTCTTCATAATGAAGAACTGAAAAAATCCTATCCCAACATCGAATCTATCATAGCCAAAGTGATGCGAGTCTTTGGAGAAGAAGGGTTGGATGCGATCACCGAAGCCTTACGAAGAGATATCTCCTTCTTACGAAAAAAGAACAAAAGTGAAAGTGACTTTCATCTTATTTGCTTTCAGATTCTTAGTTTTTGACTAATCTCTTCCAAATATCTAAGGTCTCTCTTCGCTTTCTTATACAACCCTCTATAAGCTTTACCATATCGAGATGACCACGGCTTTTCATTATCTCTATCCAATGCAAACAGACATTTTTTCGACTTTCATTCATTTCTTTATGGAGGAGGAACTTCCGTAATAAAAGTTTGTATCCTTTCTCTACTAACAATTGAACCCCTTCGATCCATGCCTCCTCAGAAAACCATCTACTCTCCTCTCGGTGCAAAACCCAATCAAAAACAGTTGACTCTGATTGTTTTACAGAATGGAAAAAAATCATTTCTAAGCTTTTTCTCCTATGATGCAGTGGCAACAAATCCAATCCCTCCAAACAACAATAGAGCTTTTTTGCCGCAGCAAATGATTCCAGCATAGTCTGGATTTTCTCTTCTGATACTTTTTTTACTATTTCTTCTCGCAATTTTTTAGGTAGCTGTGAGAGTGATTGAGTAGACAAAGAAACTTGGAGTGTATATCGCAATAATTCACTCCTCAATTTCGGGAAAAGTCTATTTTGATACGATAGTATTCTAATGATTAGGTCTCTATCTCTCTTACGGATAGCTGAATGAATAGCACTTTTTAGTTGTAGTGAGACTGGCAAATTTCTTCCTGAAAGAGGCCATTTCCTTACCTCACCAAATTGATATAGAAATCGAAGTGATGCCATCTCTTTTACTTGCAATGCAGAATGCATGCCCTCTTCCCACATTTCTAAAGTGATCTGTTTTGCAAATTTTTTTTTGATCCAAGTAAGGACTTCCCCCGCTCCATAGGAGATAGCAAAAAAGAAGATCTTCTCTATATATGGATTTTTTCCAAAAAATCTATCAAACATTCCTCCTCTTGTAAGCATTTGCAAATGGCTTAGCCTTCTCCGATAAATACAGCATCGAATCGAACGATTTCGCAGAGAAGAAGAGAGCGCTTTTTTTTCTGTTTTTATTCTCCTTGCAGTAGCAGAGGAGATTTTGAATGCTTTCACCTCTTCCAAATATTCACTAGGAATATGTCGAAATAGCTCATGATCTGTGATCCAATCGATTAGATGAGGCTGATTGAAATAATAGGAAATCACATACAGTTTACCCAAAATTTCCGGAAGATAGCCACCACACACCTTTTGACATAGTTCTTTCACCCTAGGTAAATCACCCTCTTTTGCAGCTTGAAGTATTTCATCTTGAATTGGATAAAAACTATCGAGATGTAGATGAGAATGAAGCATTTCAATCAAAGAGTATCTCCTAAATGGTCTTCTTTTTCGTAGTGCTTGCAGTCGTTCCTTTTCTAAATTACACTCTTCCATCTCTGCATCTGACAATCGCTGCAAAATCCTTGTAGAGATATAGACTATAGTATCTTCATTATGGGAAAGAAGAGCTGCATTATACATCCTCCACCAATCTCTAGATTGGAGCTCCAGATAAGTACACTCATATAGATGATCTAAAAGCATGAGTGATTCTAAGGATCCCGTTTTCGCTAGGGATAAAAAAGCGCGGAGTATTTTATGAGAGTCTCCATATAAAGAGAGTAAAAAATCGGAAAATTGAGAAAGAGAGTTCATCCTTTCTTTTTTTCGAATTTGAGCAAAAGCTTTGACTACCGCCTCTTCTTTCGTTGATCGGTAATTTCGAGGTGGTACGAATTG
>CAYPKB010000011.1:8191-14489 GCA_964411185.1 uncultured bacterium | reverse complement strand
AAGGGAGAGGGAATTTCACTATTGATTTTATCGGTAGATACTTCTAGTAGAGGCTCGTCCAAGGCAACATGATCTCCCTCTTGTTTGAACCATTGGACTATGGTCGCCTCTACAATACTTTCGCCTAATTTAGGGAGGGTAACTCTATTTTCACTCATATTTCATTACCTAAATCTCTGAATCCATCCATGTAGCTTTATGATAGGTTTCCACATCGATCTCTCCTTCTTTTTTAGCAATGACCACAGCCGCTGCCGCATCTCCGAGTACATTGACAACACTGGAGACCATTTCTCGCAATCTATCTATACCTGCAACTAATGCGATGCCATCTAGAGGGAGTCCCATCACACTCAGTACAAGAGATAGCATTATGATACCGGTTCCGGGGATCCCTGCAGCACCTATAGCAGAAAAAAGAGAGATAAAAATGAGGACAATGTGTTTGGTCAAAGTGAGCTCTATCCCATAGGCCTGTGCTACAAAAATCGCAGATATGGCCTGTCCAATAGCAGCACCGTTCATATTTACAGTAGAGCCTAAAGAGAGTACGAATCCGGACATATCTTCTGAAACACCTAGATGCTTTTGAGCACATTCTAGAGATACGGGCAGAGTAGCGGAACTAGAGGAGGTGGAAAAAGCTAAAACAATAGCATCTTTCATCCCCTTGAAAAAAGGAATCACTTTCAATTTGGCCATCGAACGTATTAGCAGAGGGAAGATGATCAATAGTTGGATGAAACATCCTGCATAGTTGCATAACAACAATTTTAATAGAGGTAAAATCACTTTCAGTCCGATCGATCCTACGGTTGAGGCCATTAAAGCAAAAATTCCATAAGGAGCCGTGAGCATGACAATGTGAGTTAACTTGTGCATGACATGACTGATTGACTCAAAAAGATGTACAAGGGGTTTGCTTTTCTCTCCTGTTAATATGATCGCAATCCCTAAGAAGATAGCAAAAATGATGACCTGTAAAATATTCCCTTCCGCAAAAGCGGAAAAAGGATTGGATGGGATGAGATTAATGAAAAAATCGTAGAGGGTTAAAACTTTTCCCTTGGTAGTCAAAGCATTATCCGTAAGCGCAAGATCCGCTCCTGGCTTGATAAGATAGGCCAAAAAGATGGCCACCGTAATGGCAAAAATGGTGGTAAGAAAGTAAAATGAAATGGTTCGAAAGCCTACACGCCCCAGTTTTTGAGGATCTTTCATGTGGCAAATACCAACTATGAGGGAGGAAAAAATAATAATGAGAACCAGCATGGTAAGAAGATTGATAAAAATCTTCCCCACAATAGATAGATAGGCTGCCTTCGGTCCTAGAACCAGTCCGGCAATAAGCCCTAAAAACAGACCAATTAAAATTTTTACCCAGCTCTTCATGTTTGGAAATCGTTGAGAAATTATTATGGCAATTGTCTTACGAGTGAGGAGATTTTTTCAATCATCTTTTTCCAATGCTCCTCTCCCATAGATATTTTTAATTGCATGCGCATTTGTAAGAAAGAAAAGGGGCCTTTTTCATATTTAATCCCATCTTTCTCTGTACAACATAGGATCGCATTTTCTTTTTCCGCCCACAAACTAATGTTTACAAGCTCTCTGTGGGAAAAGGAAGCATGGTCTGCTTTGAAGATTTTTTTTGCTACTCGAATCCCATTTTCTTCTAACAAGTTGACCACTCTTTTTGGATTGGCGATGGCGCTAAAAAGAACCATAGGTTGATCAGGTTTGATTTCTACTTTTTGCCCTTCTTGAGTATAAAATCCCTCTATCTCGGGAGAAAAGACAATCAAAGGAACCTTGGATAGCTGTTTTAGCTTTTTCTCCACTGGTTCCCAATTTTTTCTCTGAGATATGGCTACAAAAAAATCTGCCTCAGATAACCGTTTAGGATCATCTCTTAGCTTACCGAAAGGAAGAAAAAATTGGGGCTTAGAAAACTCTTCTACATCTAAACAGAGGATTTCGAGATCTCTTTCAAGTTTTCTATGTTGAAACCCATCATCTAATATAAATAGATCTACATGAGGATCTAATATTTTCCCATTGTACCCTCTTTTTTTCCCTATACCGAAAAAAAGAGAGGGAATTTTTTTCTGCAACATGGCTGATTCATCCCCGATCATCTCCCAGTCTGCTTTTTCTTGCTCTGAAAAATAGATAACTCCTTCTCTACCTTTCGATCGATACCCTCTTGATAAAATGGCCAATTTGTATTCTGAAGGCAAATGAGTGGCTATATGATGAAGAAGGGGTGTTTTTCCTGTGCCTCCGACTGTGATATTCCCTATGGAAATTACAGGCTTTTTCAGCTTAGTAGTAGAGATCCATTTCAAATGATAAAGGATGTTTCTTATCTTTACCCCTAGGTAGAAACCCAAAGAGATAGGAGCCAAAGGAAAGAAAAAAAGAGTGGTGAGAATCCTAGAAGATGAAATGGTATTTTCCCAAAATCGAATCAGGAAATTGCGCATGTCTGTTTGGTTTTGTTGGGCGAGTAAAAGAGTATTTCTTCTACCGCTTCAATGATGATATGAATAGCTGCCATATGCGCCTCTTGGATCCTGTCAGAAGTGGCAAATCCTTCGACAATCCATTCCAAATCGGCAAGTCCTTTACATCTACCTCCGTTTTTACCCAAAAAGGCGATGGTAATCATCTTCTTTTTTCGCGCTGTAAGACAAGCTTGCAGAAGATTTTCCGAATTACCGCTAGTAGTAAGGATAGTGAAAATATCTCCCTCTACTCCTAATGCTTCTACACCTCTAGCAAAAACTTCAGAAAAGCCCATATCATTGGCAGTACAACTCATATGTCCCGGATCAGAAAGAGCGATAGCCGGCAGCGCCTTTCTCTTTTTACGAAACTGCCCTGTCAACTCTTCAGCAAAATGCATGGCATCACAAAGACTTCCCCCGTTGCCTGCAATGAGAAGTTTCTTTTCTTTTTGAAAAGCTTGGGCTATTTGCTTTGCTGCCTTTTTGATAAAAGAGATCGATGAGGGTTGATTTAGGTAAGATGCGGCATCTATTGCCTGATTGATAGCAGTTTGAATTGTTTCATCCATTGCAATCATTTTGCTCATCTGTGTATTTTTTTCCCAGAGATAGAAAAAGAAATAGAGGTAGAAGATGCAGATAGCGATCGTAGGTGTCAAAGGATTGATAGGAAGAGAGCTTCTCTCTCTTTTGTTAGAAGATGGAATGGATCCAGATTCTCTTTTTCTTTTTGATAGAGAACCCGGTGAAGTGATGATTGAAGAGGTATGCTATCCAGTAGAGATCCTCACCGAAGAAAATTTCCCAGAGATCAACTATACCTTTTTTTGCACTCAAGCAGACGAGGCCAAAAAATTGATTCCTTTTGTCCGCCATAAAAAAAGTATCGTGATAGATTTGAGTTCTGCCTTCAATATGCATTCTCATGTTCCTCTCATTGTTCCTGAAATCAACCAAGAAAAAATAGAAAGAGATCAATTATTGGCCTCTCCTAACTGTGTAACAACTCTTATGTCGACCGTTTTATTCCCCTTACATAAAGAAGCCACTATCAAAAGAGTGACAGCATCCACATATCAAGCGGCAAGTGGTGGTGGAGATCTACTTTTGGACGCTTTGTTAGAGGGTGACGAGTCAAAAAGTCCCTCTCTTGTTCATAACCTTTATCTGCATGACTCTCCTTTGTTGGAGAGCAACTACGTAGAAGAAGAGTTACAAATTATTCAAGAGATAAGAAAAATTCTGGGAGAAGAGATTGAAGTAGGGATCACTTGTGTACGAGTTCCTGTACTTCAAGCGCATAGTCTGGCTCTTCATGTAGAATGTGAAAAAGAGATGTCGGCAAAAAAAGCTCTCTCTCTTCTTTCTTCTGCTCCGGGTCTATGCTATACAGAAGATCTCAATAAACTGACACCTGCCTATGCTGCAAAAAAAGAGCTCATATTTTGCGGAAGAGTGAAAGATGATCTATTCAGAAGGAACTCGGTCCATCTATGGGTAGTTGGAGATCAGCTCCTTAAAGGGACGGCCTTAAATGCTCTTCAGATTTTCCAATCTCTCATCGCAAAGGAGCAAGAAATGGAGCTGACAAATCAATAAATTCCATCTTTTCTTTAGTTACCGGATGAGTAAAAGAGATCTTACCGTGGTGGAGATCGATTCTCTCTTTTTTCTCCTTACTACCATATTTACTATCCCCTACAATTGGATGTCCTATGATAGAAAACTGCGCCCTGATTTGATGATACCTTCCTGTCAAAAGTTCAATTTCACATAAGGTATATTCTCTATCCTTTGTGATGACTTTATATCGTAACCTAGCCTCTTTTCCATGGTCAGATAAGTGAGTCTTGAATGAGCCTTTTTCTAACTTATGCATAAGATCACCCTCATCTTGGGAAATTTCTCCCTTCACGCGGGCATAATAGATCTTTTGTATGCTTCTCTCTTTTTGCATTCTTTGAAGACGTGCAAGAGCTTTAGAAGATGTAGCAAAAAGAACCATTCCGGATACAAGATAGTCCAGCCTATGAATAGGGTGAAGGAAGACCCTTGCTTTTTTCTGCTCTTGAGAGAGTTTTTGCTGCAATATCTCCTCCAGAGAGATTCTTTTGGTAGTATCTTTCTGCGTAAGCATAGGAGCTGGTTTCACGCAAAGGAGGATATGATTATCCTGAAAAAGTATATCCACGTTGTCTTTGTACTTCATATACCAAAAGAGTTGTAGCTTGCGCTACATTTAGGGAGTCTGCCACTCCTAACATAGGAATTTGTACTTTTGCATCGCATCTTGCATACCAATCTGTATGAAGACCATACTGTTCAGAACCTACTACAACAGCCAAAGGTAGATCCAATTTCTCCTCTGAAAATCTCTTTTTCCCATCTGGGGAGGCAGCAATTACTTTCAGTCCATGTTTTTGCAAAAAAGCAAAAATTTCCTGTTTGGTTGCCTCTACTACCGGTTGGGTAAAAAGTGTCCCTAATGAGGCTCTTACCACATTGGGATTATAGATATCGGTACAACGGTCACAGACAATCACCCCATCCACTCCAGCTCCATCGCAGGAACGCAAAATAGTTCCCAGGTTTCCCGGCTTTTCAATAGATTCTGCAATGACTATAAAGGGATTTTTAGAAAAATTTTTCTCTATCACTTCCAACGTTTTCTGAGCTTTTGGAGCTACAGCGATCAACCCATCCGGTCTATCTCGAAAGGAGAGCCTCTGGAAGGCTTTCCTACTGCACTCATAAGCTGTGCACTCCTTTTCCATTTTGGCCAGTAGCTTTTTTTCATTCTTTTGCAAAAAAAGCTCCGGACAATAAAAAAGGGTAAGAAAAGGATGTCCTGATTCTGCAGCGCGCAAAATTTCCCGGTATCCTTCTATTAAAAACTTCCCTTCTTTATCCCTGTCTCTTCTATCGAAAAGTTTCACAGCTTGTTTGATCTTCACATTTTGAGGGCTATCTATTTTCATCGATTCTCCCAGATTCCGTACACTCCGCAGGGGAGAGGATAACTATTTTTTGCCTCTATTACCAATTCATCGGAATGAATCTTTCCTTTCTTGAAGGTTTGCTGAAGGAGGTTATGGATAGAAATTGGGGTAATACCAGGCGTATGAGAGGAGAAAAAAAGAGTCGATTCATTTTTCAGCAAATCTCTTGCAAGATCTAAAAGAAGCGAAACCTCTTCTTCCAGCTTGAAGAGCTCTTTTTTTGGCCCCCTTCCAAAAGTGGGAGGATCCATGGTTACCAAATCATATTTCTCCCCTCTTCTTATCTCTCTTTTCATAAATTTCACAGCATCTTCTACTATCCAACGAATCCTATCCTCTTGATTGCAAGAGGCATTGATTTTAGCCCACTCTATAGATGGTTTAGAAGCATCTACATGAGTCACAGAGGCACCTTTTCTTGCAAAAAGAAGAGATCCCATTCCTGTATAGGCAAATAGATGAAGAACTTTACTTCCTTTTTCTATTGGCAGTTTATCTAATATGCCATGTTCAGGGAAAAGTCCTAGATGACCAAAATTGGTGCGCTCCAATTGCAACTCAATTCCCAAAAAGGTTATTTTCCAAGAGGAAGCCATTTTTTTATAGAGAGTCCATCCTTTCTTCTCTTTCCTCGAAAAAGCGGCATCCGCTTCTTTCCACAAAGAAGGATGGAGAGGTCTCCAAATAGCCTGCTGACAAGGCCTGATAATTGTGTAGGGGCCAAACTGTTCCAGCTTTTCCCCGTTACCGCTATCCAATAACTGGTAGTTCATAAAAATTTCGGTCGCT
>CAYPKB010000011.1:0-8181 GCA_964411185.1 uncultured bacterium | reverse complement strand
ATCCACTCCCATAAAGAGGATAAAAGATAGGTGGTGGTGTAGGCAACGACAAATTCTCTTTCCCCCGGCACATGAATTTTTCCTGCCATGGGCTCTTTACCCCTTTCTTGTATAGCAAGATAGACAGTTCCTACCGGTTTTTCTTTGGTTCCACCTGAGGGACCTGCTATACCAGAGGTGGCAAGAGCAATATCTGCCTCTGTATGGTCCAAGATCCCTTGGGTCATTTGAGAGACAGTCTTTCTATTGATGACACCCTTTTCTTGGATTAGCTTCTTGTTTACCTGAAGAAATTGTTCCTTCCATTCGTTAGCATATGCCACGATAGAACCTAAAAAATAGGCCGAACAATCGGGAAGGGAAGTGAAACACTTGGCCAATGCGCCTCCTGTACATGATTCTGCAAGGGCCAATTTTTTATTATTTTTAATTAGAAGGTCATGCAAGGCTTTTTCTATCCTTTTGTCCTGAGTGGAATATATAGCTTCACCAATCTCATCTCGTAATTTTTTTTCTGCTCTTTCTATTTTTTTCTCTGCTTCTTTTTGACTGGTTGCTCTCACAGAAAAGAGAATTTCTACATTGGGTATGTCTGGATAGATCCCAATCTGAATATGGGGATTTTCTTTCTGAATCTCACGCAGGAGGAGATCAATTTCCGGTTCCTCTTGTAGAGCGAGGAAGTAGGAAAAGGAAAAAAGAGCAGATTCTACGGGAAAGCTCTTTTGCAACCAGGAAAAAACCTCTTTTTCACATAGTTCTTCTAACTCTTGAGGAACGCCCGGTAAAGCCAATAGATACCTCCCCTTTTTCTCAAATAACAGTGCAGGTGCAGATCCCAAATGGTTGGGAAATAGCGTTGCTTTTTTAGGCTGCATAGCTGCCTCTTTGATCTCCTCATCGGAGATATTAGGGTATCGCAAGGAGAGCTCTTCATATAATTCAGATACAAAGATAAGTTTGGTCTGGAATATTTCCGTGAGAATTCCCCTGGTAAGGTCATCTAAGGTGGGCCCCAATCCTCCTGTCACAATGGTAAGGTCTGCAATAGAAAAAATTCTCTCTATTTCCTTTGCCGAATCTTTGGCATCTCGGATCACATGGTGCGCTGCCACAGGATAGCCTCTTTTCCAGAGGTGTGCGCTCAAATAGGCAGCATTGCTGTTTACAATTTTTCCCTGCAAAAGTTCATCACCAATCGAAATGATTTCAATGCGCAAGAGATTTCTCCTCAACACTTACCCCTTCAGGCAAGGAAGAGGGATTCTTTTTGAGAAGAGGTATCATCTCTTTGGAGATGCGATAGGGACAAGCGATTCTTTTTTCTCCTATCCGTAGAGATATATATTTTGTCTTTTTTCGTATCCACTTTCGGAAGGAGGTAAAGATAGCTCCATTAGGAGCTTGGATTCCTTCCTGAATTTCTTGCGATGTAGGATCTATATAGACCAAAGGATAGGAAACCTGCAGCCCCCAAAACACTCTTTTTCCTCCTGCTATCGAGAGATCGAGTTGAGAAAGAGAAAAAAAATGAGGTCGCAGTAGTAAAAGAGGCCTTCGAATGGATACCAAAACTCTTCCGTCTGCCACTTTTTGTAACCCTAAATCTTGAGGATCCCTTGTTAAAGCAAGAGGTAAAATTTTCTGAGAATGGATAAGAGCCTTGCTGTGCAAAAAGCGTTCAACATCTTCTCTATAGGCAGTAAAAAGCTCTTTTTTATCTTTTAGGATCTCGCTTTCATGTTGAGGGTTTTTCAAAGAAAAACAGAGAAAGCCTGGAATAGAGGAAAAAAGCTCTTCCCACTCAGTAGGTGATAGAAAAAAGGAGTGGTGGATCCATTTGGAAGGGGTATAATTTTCTCCCTTTGGTACAAAAGGAATGTTCATGCGTTTTTTTCTGCTACTTTTTCTTTTTTCTCCAAAAAGGCAAGGGCAATAAACCAGAGGGCTCCCAAGGTAATGAGACTATCTGCAATGTTAAAGATAGGAAAAGAATATCCCCAGAAAACAAAATGGAACATATCTACTACATGTCCATAGAGGAAATAATCAATCACATTGCCGACAGCACCTGAAAAAATGAGAAGAATCGGAAAGTGGTGAGGATTTTCTTTTTTCATGGAGAGAATATAGATAAATAAAAATCCGATCACAGCCAGACGAAAAAGTAAAAGTAGATCTTGGTATCCGGCAAAAAGCCCCCAAGCTGCTCCTTGATTTTCTATATAGTTCAAGGAGAAGCTAATACCAAAGAGATCTTCAAAGATAGGAATTCCTCCAAAGGGAAAACTATTTTCCAAGATAGACAGAGGAGGAATGGCCATTGTTGTAATATACTTTACTACAAAATCTAGAAAGATGAAAAAAAGAGGTAAGGAAAAAAGCCCTTTCCTCATTAGTGTCCCCCTCTCTCAAGTTTCGATTGAGCAGCAACTGTCATGGTGGCATAAGGAATGGCTTCTAACCGTTTTTTCGGAATTTCTTCTCCAGAAATATCACAAATTCCATAGGTGCCTTCTTCAATTTTTTCCAAAGCTCTTTCTATCTGTCGTAAGATGGTATATCCCTTACTGGAAATTTCCAGAATCACATTGGTATCAAAATCATCTGTCCCCTCATCTGCTTGGTGTTGAGAGTACCCTTTAGATTCTTCATACTGTTTGATATCCTCAGTTGAACCTTGCAGCTGATGCAAGATCTGTGCCTTGGCTTCCATTAAAATTCTTTTGAATTTTTCGATTTCATTTTTTTTAAGAGGCATGATTTTCCCTCGCTTCTGTTACTTTCCTGCGAAGCGACCCTTCTGTTGGAAGCACAGATTGTATCGCTTGCGTCAGCTCTTTAATATCTTTAAATCGTTTATATACACAGGCGAAGCGGATATATGCAATAATATCTGCTGCCTTAAGTCTCTCCATTACTAGATCGCCTAATTCTCTGGTAGAAATTTCTTTCATCTGCCGTTCCATAATCTCTTTGGTAATATCGTATGCGATCTTCCTCACTTTATCATGGCTTACTCTGGTATGTCTGCAAGCAGCATCCAATCCCCGTATCAATTTATCTTGTTGAAAGTCCTCATAGGTGCCATCTTTTTTCTGCACTTGAATGATTAGATCTACCGTCTCAAAAGTAGTAAACCTTCTTTGACACTGTAAACATTCGCGTCTTCTGCGTATGGCATTTGTATCTTGAGCATTTCTTGAATCGGTAACTTTTGATTCTTCAAAATAACAAAAGGGACACTTCACAGATTTCCTCTACTATTTGGGTTTTTGGAAAGCCCCTATTTATGCCCTTTGCCTAATTTTTGGCAAAGAGATTTCTCCTCTATGGTATAATTAAAAATTCAATTCTTTCTGAATCTTTCTATTTATTTAATAGTGTTTCTTTTAAGATTTTTCGAACTGTAAAATAATGGAAGAGGTTACAATGAGTTCTCCCTCTATTTTATTATCTCCTTCTTTGAAACAGAGTGATTGGCTTTATTATGAAGAAAATGATTGGAAGGTAGCCTCGAATTGGCACCAAAAAATTTTTCTACTAGGAAAAGATCTCCTCTTCTATGGATCTATTTCCCATCAAACCACGCAAAAAATAGAGGAGATATTCCAATCTTTTTCTCGCTCCCCCCTACCTACTTCTATCCTGGAGGCTGAAAAAAGATTTGGGTTTTTCTTTGCTCTACAAAAAGAGATCCAAAAAAAGGATATCTTCTTTTTTTCGGGTTGGCTATCGCCTACTTCCTCTCTGCAATCGATTTTTCAGAAAGAAAATAATTGGCTCGAAAGAAAAGCTGACAGGATATTCCAAAAGATCATAGACCCATGGGTCTTGCTAGCAAGATCTTGCAAAATAGAAATTGCCCTACCCTCTTATTTTTCTTTCAAAAAGGTAGAAGAAGAAGTCAGTAACTGCAACCTCACATCCAAAAAATTGGAAAAAATATTCTCTTTTGCCCGTGAGCATCTACATATTTCCTCATCGGAAAGATTTCCCTTTTTTCTCCATAGCAACTCCAACTGGGTCATCCAACGATCAGATCGTACGGTGAAAGATATCTCTGACCCTGCCCTGTACAAAGGAGAAGAGCTAGCATCCAATCAAAGAATTGTGGCAACGGTCCCACAACTAACTTTTCGCCTGATGGGTAGAAAACTTTCTAAAGAGAATATAGCCTCTCTTGCAATGCTATTGCAAAAAATTCCTGTAGAGAGGAAAAAACTGGTCCAGATAGAAATCCCTTCTGCTTCTGATCAGACAGTGTGGGAACTTTTTCATTCTGTTGTCAGACTCTCAGATCATTTTTTTAGTGAACTGCGGATTCCTTTTTCTTCAAAAGAACATGGCATACAAGTAAAAACGGAAAGAAGATTTTGCAGCGCATTGAGATTTGCAGAATCAGAGTTTCTACTGCCCAGATATTTTGGCCACCATCAATTGGCAAAAAAGATAGCAACTCACAAAAGTATCATCGAAAACCCTGAGAAAGTTCCTTTCGGAATGGCCCGCTTCAATACTCTTTTTTCTGGAAAGAATCCTCATCATCTCTCATTGATTACTGTTTCCAGTATAGAGCATAAGGAAGAGACATCTTTTTTCATCACTCTGGAGCATGATGGAAAATATCATGTGATCCCTTTAGTAGAACAAAGCCAAGTAGAGAAAGCTTTTGAGGCTTTGCAAAGAAAAGATCTGCCCGCAGAGGAATTTCTACAAGGTCTCTCCCTATTCTATAGTAAAAATGAGGCAAAAAGGGAGGTGCAAGAAAAAGCCCTTTCTTTTCTAGTAGAGCAATATCTTCTCTTTTTACAAGATAAGAAAAGCACCTATTCAGGTATCCAACTCCTCTTCTGTTCCCCTTTCATCCATACACATTTTCCATTTTTTGCTAGACAATTCACTCCTGATCTTGCCAAGGTTTTTGCATTTTTAGAAAAGCATGAATTTAAGGAAATGAGAGTACGGCATCTCATCTCCTTTATGAAAAAATTGAGCAGACTCTCATTAGAAGATAGAGAAGTAGATGGAAGTTTTTTTCGCCACAGCGAAGAGGATATTTCTTTTCGTATCTTTTTCAACCTAATGAGATATGGAGAGAAAACGGCTCCTCAAATGTGATCGCAACAATATGCTTGCATCGACTCCCTCTCTACAGGTAAATAGTGTTCTATGGGAAAACAATGGATCTATAGGCTATCTATCTGCATTTTTCTCTGTTTGATTTCCTGTCAAAATAAAGAGAAGAAAATCATCAAAGAGCCTCCTTCTGTATCTGCCATGAAAGTAGTTACAGCTACTCTACCTGCCGATTTATCCTATATCGGAGTAGCAAAAAGTTCCCATATAGTAGAACTGCGAGCCCGTGTAGAAGGATATCTAGAGAAGATTCTCTACGAGGAAGGAGGAATGGTCCAAAAAGGAGATCTTCTTTTTGTCTTAGATCAAAGACCTTTTATAGACCAAGTAGAGTCAATGCAGGGAAGAGTGGAAAGAGAGAGAGCCAACTATTGGAATGCTCTTCAGACCAAAAAAAGAATGGTACCTCTTTATCAGCAAAATGCAGTCAGTCAAAAAGATTTAGATGATGCCCTAGCAGAAGAATATGCAGCCAAAGCATCCTTAACTAGCGCAAAAGCCAATCTTGCCAAAGCGAAATTGGATTTGAGTTATGCCTCCATAGAATCTCCCGTTACAGGGATGGCCGGAAGGGCTATATTCCGGGAAGGAGCTCTCATTTCTCCGGGAGAGGATAGCCTACTTACCAACATTTATGTTATTGATCCCATCTGGGTAAATTTTACCGTCTCCTCGGGAGATATCTTGAAGGCCAAAAAAGAGGTGGCAAAAGGGATACTCACCTATCCGAAAAATATGGACTTTTCCATATATATCCAACTCTCAGACGGAACTCTTCTGCCGGCCAAAGGGAAGATTGATTTTACAGATCCTGCCTTTGATCAAAGTACCAGCACTATTTTAGTCCGTTCCATTCTCCAAAACCCCAATAGAGATCTTCTTCCGGGACAGTTTGTGGAAGTGATTGTGAAAGGAATGGAAAGACCTCATGCCATTGCTGTACCTCAAACAGCAGTACAACAAGGAGAAAAAGGAATTTATCTCTATGTTATGGAAGAGGGAAAGGCAAAAATTCGCCCTATAGAGGTGGGTGATTGGATTGGAGATTATTGGATTATTTTAGAAGGGCTGCAAGAAGGTGAGATTGTCATCACAGAGGGTGTGAATAAAGTAGAAAATAATATGCCTGTACAAATTAGCAGGTGGACAGCTCCCTATTCTACAGAGAAAAAGATATGATCTCTCGTTTTTGTATTCATCATCCCATTTTTGCAAGCGTTCTTTCCATTTTGATCTTTCTTTTAGGTCTAGTCTCTATTTTCTCTTTGCCCATAGAGCAATATCCCAACATGACACCTCCCATGATAGAAGTGACTGCCCAATATAATGGCGCTAACGCCTCCACTATGGCAAATGATGTAGCCTCTCCTCTAGAGCAACAGCTTTTGAGTGTGGAGGATATGATCTATATGTATTCACATAATTCCTCTACGGGAACGATGACACTGGATCTTTTTTTCGAAATCGGTAGCGATGCCAATATGGACCAGGTCAATGTTCAAAATCTAGTCAACCAAGCCAATCCCCTTCTACCTGAAGAGGTGCAAAGAGAGGGTATCAAAATCATAAAGCAAACTCCCAATATCCTCTTGGTGGTTGCCGTTCAATCTCCTTCCGGTAAATATGCTCAGGAATTTGTGAGCAATTACGCCAATATCAATGTGGTAAGTGAACTTGATCTGATACCTGGTATCAGCAATGTCTCCATTTTGGGAGAGAGGGAATATTCGATGCGGATTTGGCTGCGTCCTGATCTGATGGCACAATATGAACTGAGTGCAAGCGAGATAATCAAAGCGATCCAAGAGCAGAATATGGACTTTGGAATAGGCCAGTTAGGACAGGCGCCCAATGTGAAGCCTGTTCCTCTTACCATTCCGATGACCACAAAGGGCAGATTGTCCACTCCAGAAGAGTTTGAAAATATTATACTCAAAGCGGACCTCTCTGGTGCAACGGTACGGGTAAAAGATATTGCAAAGGTTACCTTGGGAGCTCAAGACTATACTGTAAGCGGAGCAGTAGATAATCAACCTACCATTCTTCTTGCCATCTACCAAGAATATGGAGCCAATGCATTGAATGTGGCCAAAGCGGTAGAAAATAAGATGAAAGAACTCTCTTCAAATTTTCCTGAAGGCATTTCCTATTCCATCTCCTATGACAGTACAAAATTCATTCAAAGTTCTATTACAGAAGTGATCAAAACATTGTGTATAGCAGCTCTATTGGTTACAGGGGTAGTCTTCTTATTTTTGCAGAATCTTAGATTGACTGTTCTACCTATTATAGCAATGGTCATCTCTATAGTAGGTACTTTTACAGGAATCCATCTTTTAGGATTTTCCATCAATACTCTCACCCTGTTTGGCATGGTATTAGCTGTTGGTATTGTAGTAGATGATGCCATCGTTGTAACAGAGAATGTAGAGAGAAATCTATCCCAACGTAAACTTCCTCCCATAGAGGCAGCGATAGAAGCAATGAAAGAGGTTACAGCGCCTGTTATTGCCATCGTTTTTGTTTTGATTGCTGTCTTTTTGCCGGTTGCCTTTTTAGGGGGCATTGCAGGGCAACTCTATAAGCAATTTGCTATTACCATAGCCATTTCTGTTTCTATATCCGGAATCGTTGCTTTGACTCTTACACCTGCTCTTGCAGCCTTAATCATTCGGCCTAAAGAGAAAAAAAATCGCTTTGAAAAGTGGTTTGACAAACGGCTACAACAAGTGGTAGATGGGACACTTTTTGCTGTCCGTTTTCTCTTCACTCAAACAAAATGGGCCCTCTCTTTTTTTCTTTCTCTCCTTTTACTTCTTTCCTACCTCTTCTACAGCACACAAACCAGTTTTGTCCCGCAAGAAGACCAAGGATATCTTATGGGTATTGCTACTCTACCCGACGGGGCCAGTCTTTCTAGAACAGAAAAGGTAAATGAAAAGATTACCCGAATTGCCCTCTCTCATCCCGGAGTGGAAGAGGTGGTATCCTTTTCGGGCTTTAGTCTTATCGATGGAATCGATAGGACCTCTGTCGGATCCA
>CAYPKB010000010.1:0-14522 GCA_964411185.1 uncultured bacterium | reverse complement strand
ATTTCCCAGTTCAGGATTGATTTCCATAGAAATAGGAGCATTACTAGGGTAGGGAAGAGAATGAGGCAAATTGGTGCAATATATCTGCCCAAGATGTATCCCTTCGATTCCCATTTCCTGGAACAGCGAAAAAAGAGAAGGAGTGTGTAAAGAAGAGAAATAGTTACCATCCTCACTCATTTTGGGTTGGAACCAAAGAGAACTTTTTTCTAGTAAAGGTTCAGGAACAGGGAGTGCGTAGGATTGATTCCAAATCGTTTTTCTTCCTGAATAATAGCTAATGAGATAGTCCGCCTGTTCCAGAAGTGTTCCCTTTTGACCAAAAAGAGATACCCAGAAAAAGGAAAAGAGGAAAAGAGTTTTATTCATAGATCTTTCTTATTTTCTGACAATAGAAAGGAAAGGGGAGGGTGTCAAGTGGATTTATAGAGTAGTAGATTGGTGGTCATGATCTCTTCTGCGGTATCTATTGCTTTTTCAACTACACCTAGAGCCAAGGGAAGGGGATCTATCACACCTGCTCTGCCTAAATGTTCAATCTGTTGCGTAAAGAGATTGTACCCATATCCTTTTGGGCTCTCGGAGATCTCTTCCAGGAGAATCAAAGGGTCAAGCCCTACATTTTTTATGAGTTGTATGGAAGGGGCTAGAAGAGCGTGGGCCAAAATCTGAGCTCCTTTTTCCCGAAATTTTTGTAATCTTTTGAAAGGTTCAATGTAGGCAAAACCTCCTCCTGCCACTACACCCTCTTTAGATAAGAGAGTAGCTTTTTCTGTTCTTTTGAAAAGAGGCATCAATTCTTGATTGGTATAGAGAAGAGTGATGCGGTCATGTTCCAATTCAGAAGAGGCAATTACTGTAGATTGGTCTGTGACAATGACTCTATCCGCCCTGCCGATGACAGCACAACTTTCTAAGGAAGCATCACTATTTTCCTCAAAAGAGAGAAGATTTTTGGCAAAACTACTCTGAACCAGACAAAGAGGAGCAAACCCTCGCAAGTGGTTCAATAAAAGTGTTGCCATCACATCTTTAGAAAACTCTTCTCCAATGATCAGAGTATGATTTTCTCGTTTTTTGCTCTCTGAAAGGATTGTTAATGCCAATTGAATAGAATGGATCGGTTTTTTACATAGGAAAATATCCACCTCTTCCCAATCGAAAAAAGGCCTACCACTATGAGCTACAAAATGTGCATTGCTATATCCACTTTCTATTTTTATCCCATGGAGCTCTTCCATTTCTTGATCACCTTCTACAATCAAAAGGTTGCCTCTCTCTAGAGCATCGGAAATGGCAAAGGCGATCTCTTCATCTCCTTTAGCGGCTGTAAGAGATGCAGCAAATAGATGAGGGGAGTGATACCCATTTTCTTGCAAGATAGATGAGACCTCTTTGCCTGCACTTCTCAATTGAGCCAACAAAGAAAAAAGCTCTTCGCCGTTTTCTACTGCAGCAAGGAGCATTCGTACTAATGCCTCGCATAGTAACAGTGTACGTATCGATCCATCTCCTATATCTTTTTCTACAGAGTAGGCAAGATCATTGGCTATTTTTTGTCCTATGGAAGAATATTTACCCAGAGGAGATGGTTTGGTATGGAGAAATTCTGTGGGAAAAGGACCAAAAAAACGTGCCAGCTCTCGTGTTTGATAGGCAAACCCTTCATATAAGCTTTTTTTTGCTTCGATATTCTCTTGCATTCATTTTCTCCTATAGGACCAGGTACTTTTTGCTTATACAAATAGTTTCTTTTTTTGATAAGCTATATGGGAAAATTTTTCTTCATTCAAAGAGATTGGAGTACCGGTTTTTGGATGCTTCTAACAGTCACCTCGTATAAGTAAAATTATTATTTTTCCTATCTTTTTCCTTTCTTTAAAGATACTTAACAAATATAATCCCAACCGAAAATCAATTAAAAAAGAGAGGTATTATATGTCCACCGCAACAACTCCAGTTGGAAATGGAATAACAGCAGCAACTAATCCCGTACAGAAAGAAAATGATAACGCAAAGGTTTCTACAGCATCACCACAAGCAAAAGGAGTAGCATCGACTCGAACTACTCTCGCTAGTGCCGCAGCAGGTGCTAACCAACCAAATGCTTCAACCCCAAAGCAACCTGAATCCTCAAAGAAAGAAGAACCAACTTTCTTCTCTAAATGCAAATCTTTTTGCAAATCTTGGGGAAATTGGGTTCTTTCCGGTTTGAAAAGTTTCTTCCATCTCATTACTTTTGGTGCTTTCAAAGGTGAGAGTAAAGATGCCGCTAAACCAGCAGCAGACGCTAATAAACCAGCAGATGCTAAGAAAGGTGAATAAGAATAAAATATTGTAAGATATTTTCTTTCTAATAAGCCGAAGTCTATCTACTTCGGCTTTTTTTCTGCCCAAATTACATTTGATTTTTTAGGAGCAACTACCATTTCCGGTAGATGTACTCTCTCTGGATGTTGAAGAATCCATGTTACCATCTCTGCAATATCTTCTGGATTCAAAGAATTTTCATCGGGTAGAAAAGCCTCTTCTGAGTAGAAAGGGGTCTTTACCAGTCCCGGTTGAAGAATAGAAATACGAACAGAGCTTTTTTCACACTCATCTTGCAAGCTTTGCATAAAACCACGAAAGGCAAATTTAGAAGCTGCATAAATAGAGGCTCTTTTTTTTCCTGCCAAAGCGCACTCTGAACCAATTAAGATAAGGTCTGATTTTTTCTTTTTGAGCATAGGTAGAAATCCTTTGATGAGAAGAGCTTGAGATAAGAAGTTCACTCTCAGTAATTCTTCCATTTTTTTTGCAGATAACTGCTCTAAAAAACCAAAGTGAGCCATTCCTGCTGATAAAATGAGAGCATCAATATCAAAAAATTGCTTGGCTATCTTTTTTTCATCGAAAGAAGCATTCAGGTCTAAAGGAAAATGAGAATAGTTGGGATCTTCTCTTTTCGGATCTCGTCTACTTGCTCCAACCACTTGCTCATTGTTTTCTAGTAGTTTGGTAGCAATAGCATATCCTATTCCGGAACTGGCTCCTGTGATAAAAACTTTCATATCGAAAAGATTTTCCTCTCTGGTAGGTGTTGAAGTAAGGTGGCGTAGAGTTTTTGTTGCAGAGAATCGTCATCTTCAGAAATCATGACTCCTTCTTTTTCCTGCAAAATGGGAAGCAGTCCATTGCCTGCCTCTATTTTTTTCATATTTTTATAATAGCTTTTCGGCAGCCTAAAGAGTCCCAAAGTGACAGAGTCTATTTTTTCCTCTGGAAAGATAGAAAAAAGATCTGAGAAGAAAGAGGAATAGACTGCTTCTGCATGGGGGATGGGAAGGATAGGATCAAATCGAAATCCTATCTTCCAGCCTCTATTGGTAAGTTGTTGCAACGCTTCTATTCTTTTTTCTAAAGAGGGAGTTTTGGGTTCATACTCTTTGATAACGGGTGAGGGACTGATCGTATAAGCAACTACACAGTTAGGAATGGGATTAAAACGCAGTAATGTTTGAATGGCGGTAGATTTTGTGCGGATTTCTAAAAATCCACGGGAATGATCCCGAAAAAAGGGAAGAAAAAAATCAAGGAAACCGGAAATCGATTCTAGAGCCAGAGAATCTGCATCATATCCTGAAAAAAAGGCGATGGGTTCGGTTGTAGAAGAGAGCTCTTTTTTGATCTCATCTGCGATTTCTTCATAATTGATAAAAAGGACAAAGTGAGCCGATCGAAACATGCCCTGGAGATAACAGTAACTGCAGTCGAAAGGGCAGTTGAACAGATGAGAAAAATAGAAATTTTTTTTCTGTCCTATTCCATAGGAAGGAGGGATAGGATGAATTTTGTGACCATATCTTTTGGCTAAAATAAGAGCGGGCTTCTTTTTTTGTGTCCGAAAATTCTGTCCTTTTCTGTTGAAAATCTCTCCATAGCGTTCAATTATAAGCATTCTTCTGTATGGAACTTTGGAAAGAATCTCCAACGTTCTAGGGTGGGAGGAGATCTCTTTTTCTACATAGACTGTTTCGAACATAGGTAAGATAGTAATTCTTTGGTGTCCGGGATAGCTCTTTCCATAAGTGATGGCACTTTTTCTTTTTCAAAAGTAGAAAGAGGATTGTTTATATTATCTGAGACTACTTTCAACAGTTGAACTTTTTCCAACTCGGTAAAACTTTTTGCCGTGGTAAAAAAGGCAGAGCCTTCTTGGTCAAATAGGTAGGGAGCGGGGTAGTTAGATTCCATTCTATCTATAGTGCAAAGAGTCTCTGTTCTTTTTTTCCAAGGGAAAAAGAAGGTGGGATAAAGAGAGATTTGCCTGCTTTCATCCATAACTTTATGACAAAGAAAGACATTGCCAATCTCCTCATCTTTGTGTCCGGCCAGACCTATATTCAGATAAGAGATAGGGTCAGGAAAAGAAAAGCCGGCAAAAAAGGAGATAGCCCTTGCCATCCTCTCTTTTCCTATCCCTGTGATAATAGCCCATATGTTGTCGTTGCGATAGATACGGAAAGGCTTGTCATGTACTAAAGAAAGAGAAAAATAGGCGAGAAAAGGTTTGGCTTCTGCCTGAAGAGCAAAACAAAGACAGCTCATGCTCCCTCCCAAACTAGTGATATCTCTCCTTTTACCACTCTTTCTCCAAAATGGAGCAAAAGCTCTTTGGCACTGCCTCGAGCTATCTCTTCAAAACGTTTCGTCATTTCTCTGCAGATAGAAATGGTCCTATTGGGAGAAATCTCCGCAATCTGCTCTAAAGTTTTTCTTATACGGTGGGGACTTTCAAAAGCGATAGTTGTCCCATCATATAGGAAAGATGCTTCTAAGACTTTTTTCCTTTTTCCACTTTTTTTCGGCAAAAATCCTATGAATTGGAATTTTTCTCGGAAGATGCCAGAAGATAGGTATGCCTGTACAATACTAGAAGGGCCTGGCAAAACAGTAAGTGGGAGGTTCTTCTCTTTTACTGCTGCAATGAGCATCTCTCCGGGATCTTGCATACAGGGGGTGCCTGCATCACTGACCAAAGCAATTTCATGTCCCTCTTCAAGAAGCTGAAGAATTTCTCTTTCTTTCCTCTTTTCATTGAAAAGATGAAAAGAGGAGAGAGGAGTTTCTATTTCATAGTGGCGCAATAAAATTTTTGTTTTCCTTGTATCCTCACAAAAAATCCTTTCAACTTTTTTGAGAGTATCCAAAGCTCTTAGGGTGATATCACCCAAATTTCCTATAGGGGTCGGAACTACATACAACACGGGAAAAGGGGGATGTAAGGTGGCACTCAGATTCGAACTGAGGAATGGGAGCTTTGCAGGCTCCTGCCTTACCACTTGGCTATGCCACCGATTTTCTTAAGGTAGGAAGTATAAGTGTCATGGAAAAAAGTCGCAAGGAGGACTAGCTCCTTTTCCAGGAAAAAGGAGAGAAAAGAAATTTTTGTATTCCTTTCAATAGAGAAAAAACCCAATGAATAATGGTGGTGAAAAAAGAAGGAGCCTGTATCCCTTGCAAAACGATAGGCGGGCTGGGATCTTTATCAGGAATGGTTGGAGCATCAAGGGAAGGAAGAGAGCTGTTTTGTGGGAAATGTATGTTTTGGATATTTCTTTCTAACTGTAGTCTATGAGACTCATCTTCCTTTCCTTTCTCCCCTTGGTAGAAAAATACACGAGAACGATCTTTTTTATAGGAAGCAGCTAAAACTTGATAGGAAGGAAGAGGAGCCCAACATCTAGTTTTATGTCGTGGTTCTGCTATATAGATTCTTTCGAATTGCCATTGATAGGTAGCTTCTTCTAGAAGAGAGTAGAGCCTCTCTATTTGTGCAGAAGAAAGTCCATTGAATATGATTTCTCGTTTTTTCCTTATCAGTGCCATTTGCAGGGCGCGTTCTATAGTATCTGTAAAAGAGATCTCTACGGGAACCGGGCAGGGCAATAGTGCATAGGTAGTTTTACTGTTTCCGCGCAGAATGCTGCCTTGAGCATACTCCGGAATATCACTTGCACTGAAGCAAGCCCAGTTAGTTCTCGCTCTTACCTCATCGATGATACCTTCAGGAAATACTACAAAAGGAGAAGTTTCTTCTCTTCTGAGAGCAAGATCTAAAGGGGCTATTTCTCTTAGAATGATGAAAGGTTTTTTTCTATCAAGAGAGGGATTCCTCTGAGAGATAGATTGAGGCAAGATGATGGGTAAGGGCCGCGCAGCTTTTTTATTGCTTTCTCTGGCAACTATTTGTAGATAGGATTGATCAAATTGAAAAGGGTGTTGAAATGTTGCTGAATAATCTCTTTTTTTTTGTTCCTCGTGAAATCTAACCACCTCACTATCTGTGTAAGAGCTTCGTAGCCTACCGATCTCTTTTCGTATACCATTTGCTTCTTTTGCTATTTCATCAATAGTAAGGCCATCTAACACTCTTTTTTTGACGTAGAGATAGGAAAAGAGTCCGCAATCTACCGTATTGTTTTGCTGCGATCCCTTTAGATAAAAAACCTCCGAAGGGATAGTAAAACCCTCTTTTTCTAATCGCTTTTGTATGACTCCAATGAATCTTTCTATGCTTTGGCTAGGCGAAAAACCAAAAGAATCGTAATATTCGATAGATTTGACTATTTGCTTGGAAGGATCGACCGAAAAGAGCAATTGTACATAGTGAGCCCCTACTTTTATCGGGATGGATAGAAAAGGTGTTCTGGACGCAGAAGTAATCAAGTTTTTCAAAAACTGTTCCAAATCATAAGATAGATGGTTTTGCTCTTCGGGCGTTTCTAACCAAGTAGACAAATAGTCGCTTGTTACCATTTCATCATTTTCTGGATGAGTCAGAACAGAAACTTGTAGCTGACGGAAGTTTAGGGAGTGGATCAATTTAGTTACATGTTCTGCTGCTAGTTGATCTCTCTGAGGGAGCGCAGTAGAGAGCTCTGATTCATAGCGTAGTTCGGTAAGAAATGGTTCACTTGCCTCGTCTGGAGGAAGGGAAGAGAGGATGACATTTCTTTGATACGTTGGTACGGAAGAGAAGACTCCGATTCGTTGCAACCATTGATTTCTTTTGAAAAAAAAACTCTCTACTTTGATGATTGATCTACCTGTAATAGGAAAAAAAGGAGATTCTTCTCTGACGGCTAGAGAAACCCCACTGCCAGGATTTTCTCTGATGGTTTCGGATAAAAGTTTGGTCAGCTTTCCCCACTTTTCTTGTGAAAGAGGCTCTTTTGAACCATCTTTTTCTACAGTGACCATATATTTTTTCCCTTGGCAGCATAAGACAGCTTGTAATGGCAGGGTTGAACCCATTTCTTTAAAAGATAGCCGGGAGCTTTGGGAAGTATATGTCATATAAGAAGTTCTTTTTTTGTTTAAAAAATCTTAACAGAAAGTGGGATTTTTTTCTACTTATGATTATATAGAAAAAAATATTTTAATATCTGGTATTCAATATCTTGTATTTATCGTTTTTCATAAGAGATAAAATTTGATATTTTTATTGGATAGAAAGATCTGCCTTATGAAAAATTATTTTTTACGTTCCATAGCAAAAATTTTGGGAATAGAAACCTCTGATAGCCGGCCTATTACCCATTTTGCTATTGATAGTAGGCAAATTATTCCTGGTTCTCTCTTTTTTGCCTTAGAGGGAGCTAGAGTAGATGGACACAATTTTTTGGAGGAGGTAGCAAAAAAGGGTGCTATAGCATCTATCGTTCGCTCTACCTACCGAGGAGATGATTTTGGACTTCTTTTGCTAAAGGTGGCAGATCCTCTAGAGGCATTACAGAAATTGGCCTCTTCTTTTCTTACCAGTAAAGGGCTCTATACTTTCGGAATCACCGGCTCTGTTGGAAAGACGACAACTAAAGAATTTCTCCATACCATATTGGAAAGCAAAGGAACCGTATATAAAACACAAGGTAATCAAAATACGGAAATAGGACTTCCCCTGTCTCTTCTCAATACCGAAGGGAATGCAAAGTTATTTGTAGCAGAGATGGGGATCAGCAAGAGGGGAGATATGAAAAAATTGGTGCAAATAGCCCCTCCAAATCTTGCTGCTATTACCTCCATTGGTTTTGCCCACACTTACTACCTACAAGGAGGAGAAAAGGAGATTTTTGCAGAGAAGTCAGAAATATTCTTACCCTCAACGGAAAAAAAAATAGTCCCACTTGAATGGAAAAGAGCCAACGACCAGATCTCTTTCTCGGTGCAAAATCCTGCAGCCGATTATTTGTTAGAAAAAGAGGGGAATCTTTTACATATTAGAGCACCTGATGGAAACTCTCCTTCTTTTCTATTTCCTTTTTCACAACGTCACTTTCAAATGGATTTCTTAGTTGCGGCCATTATGGCCAGAGAATATGGTCTTACCTGGGAAGAGATATTGAATCAAATTCCTCGGTTAAGAACGCCGGGGCAACGATTTGAAATTCTTCAAAAAAAAGGGATTACTATCATCAATGATGCCTACAATGCAGCACCTCTTGCCATGGAAATGGCTCTTCTCTCGTTAGAAGAAATGAAAATAGAGGGAAAAAAAGTATCTGTACTAGGAGAGATGAGAGAGCTTGGCTCCTTTGAAGGGGAGCTTCATCAAAAAATAGCTGCACAGGCTATACATAGTTGCCACACTACAATTTTTTTGGGAGAAAAATGGGAGAATATCGCTAAAAAAAGTGCCAACCTATTTTTTTGTTCTTCCCTTCAGGAAGTAGAGGAAATATTATCTTCCCTACTGCAGCCCGGAGATGCTTTATTGCTCAAAGGAGCAAGAAAATGGACTTTGGAAACTATAATTGATGCTTTGTAGATGATTTTTTTTCTCATTCAGTTTTTTCAGCAACTTTTTGGAGTGACTCCTCCAGCTGTCTTTCTCTATTCATCTACTCGTATGATGCTCTCAGCTGTTGTAGCTCTTTCCATCACCATTTTTTGCGGTCCTTTTTTTATACGAAAACTATATGAGATGAAAATAGGGCAAAAGATACGAGGAAAGGAGGAGTGTCCTCTTTTAGCTGAGTTACATAAGAAAAAAAAAGATACTCCTACCATGGGAGGCATTTTAATTCTTTTTTCTATTCTAGTCTCTTTACTGTTATTTATGGATCTTCAATCCATATTTACCTGGATCCTTTTTATCACCACTATAGTATTAGGAGGATTGGGGTTTGTTGATGATTGGCTAAAGCTGAAATATAAAAATAGCAAAGGGCTTTCTGCGAAGAAGAAACTCCTCATTCAGGGAATGTTTACTCTGATTTTAGGGATCTATTTTTTCTACCCACCTTTTTCCGAATGGTTGTATGAGATATTCAAAATCAAAGCTCCTCATGCCAAGGATCCTTTTTCTCTTCTCTCTCTTCCTATGCAAGAATATATGGGGATGATTTTTCTACCTTTTTTGAAATATCCTCTTTTTTTTCTACCTCCCATTCTTTCCATTATTTTTCTTTTTTTTGTGGTAACCGGTAGTTCTAACGCTGTAAATCTAACAGACGGATTGGATGGATTAGCTAGCGGTTGTCTAATCATGGTTGCCTCAGCCTTTGGAATCATCGCTTTTTTAACCAACCATATTGAAATAGCCCGCTATCTTAAGATTTACTATATCGAAGGGAGTGCTGAAATTGGAGTCTACCTTTTTGCCTTAAGTGGTGCCACGCTCGGTTTTTTATGGTACAATGGATATCCCGCCCAAATTTTTATGGGAGATACAGGCTCTTTATCGCTAGGAGGAATTATAGGGGTATGTGCTGTGTTGCTTAAGAAAGAGCTGCTCCTTGCTATCATTGGAGGCATTTTTGTACTTGAGGCTCTATCTGTTATTTTGCAAGTGGCCAGCTTCAAGTTGCGCAATAAAAAAAGAATATTTCTTTGTGCTCCTCTACACCATCATTTTGAATACAAAGGATGGCCTGAGACCAAAGTGGTATTAAGATTCTGGATTCTTTCTCTTTTTTTCGCGATCATTGGATTGGCATCTTTGAAATTTCAGTAATACTATGCAAAAGACACTTATTTTAGGTTTCGGAAAAAGCGGTAAAAGTGCTGCTTCTTATTTGAACAAAAGAGGAAAAGAGGTAGTCATCTATGATAAAAATCAAGAGATCAACACCTTCCAAGAGGATAGCTGGGAATCGATAGAGGAGGTTATTCTCTCTCCAGGAATTCCTTTAAGCCATCCTATGGTCCAAAAAGCGAACAGTATGGGATGCAAAGTGATAAGCGAAGTGGAGTTAGCCCTCAGAGAAAAAAAGAACACCATCATTGGTGTCACAGGAACAAATGGAAAAACTACCACTATCCTGCTCTTAGAGCATTTTTTTCAAACGCAGGGGAAAAAGGCCAAAGCGGTAGGCAATATTGGTAATCCTATCACTTCCGAGGAAGGGAGTGAGATTTTGCTTTTGGAGCTTTCTTCTTTCCAATTGCAAACAACTTTTTCTCCCTCTTTAGATCTTGCCATCTTATTGAACATCTCTCCCAATCATTTAGATCACCACAAAACATACAAAGAGTATATCGAAGCAAAACTTCATATCTTCGATCTTCTCAAGCCAAGTGGAGTGATGTTTACCCAGTCAGCTTTAAAAAAACGATTTTTTTCTACCGAAGAAAAGGTGTACTCTTTTTCAAAGAAAAAAAAATATCCCACTCATCTCCCTGCAGACAATGTGGCTGCTGCTATCGAAGCTGCAAAATTTTTTTCTTTGGACATTCCTACTTGCCTTAGGTCTTTGGCCTCTTTTTCCCCACCTGCACATAGAATGGAGGTGATAGGATGCAAAAAAGGAGTCACTTGGATCAATGATAGCAAGGCAACTACACCGGAGGCGGTATTGCAGGGAGTAAAAGCTATTCAGAGACCTATTATTCTCATTGTAGGTGGGGTAGATAAAAATCTCTCTTTTTCTATATGGAAAAAAGAGCTACCTACCAATATAAAAACAATTATAGCCATGGGTTTTGCTGCGAAAAAAATCAAGCAGTCGCTAGAATCGAAATTTGAGGTTACTCTTGCAGAAAATCTGCAAGAGTCAGTTACCTTAGCTAAGAAACTAGCCAATGAAGGTGAAACCATACTACTATCACCCGGCTGTGCAAGTTTTGATGAATATGCCAATTTTGAAGAGAGAGGAAACGCTTTTAAGGAGATGGCTCAAATAATGGGGGAATCATGAACAAACGAGATGTGATCATCATATCAATTGTCATCAATGCGGCGCTTCTTTCTGTGCTTTTTTTTACTGCATCAAGAGAGATAGAACAGCCTATACCAATAGCAAAAGAAGAAAAAATACCCTCGCCACCTTCTATTGTAGTCCCTGAAAATAAAGAGAATGAAGAATTAATAGCCTCTAGAAAAGAAGAGCCGGTTGCCTACGTCCTACCTTCGATTGTGGAAAAGGAAGAAGAAAAGAAGCCCTCTCCCTCTCTTCAAAAGGAAAAAAAGAAAAAGAGTTTGTCTTTGCCCCCTGCTTTTTCTAACACCCAAGAGATCAAGGTAAAGCCCGGAGATACCTTAGAGAAAATTGCAAAAAAATATAAGGTAAGTGTCTCTCAAATCATGACGCAAAACCATCTCTCAGATAGTTTCTTGCACGTTGGCCAATCTTTGAAAATCCCATTAAAAAAAGAAGAGCCAAAGAACAGCTCTCTTTACTATGTTGTCAAAGCAGGAGACAATCCTTGGACGATTGCTATGAAACATCATATAAAAGTAGATGAGCTTCTTAAGCTCAATCAATTAGATGAGAAAAAAGCAAGGAAGCTTAAACCGGGAGACAGATTGCGCATCCGATGAAAAGCGCCTCCTATCTTCTACTTTTTTCCGTTATTTTGCTTTTCTCCATAGGGCTTCTTATGATATTCAACACCACTTCTGCAGAGATTTTAGATAAATCTCTAGCAGCAAGCACCCACAGTGCCATGTTGAAGCAAATTCTCTACGGTTTGGTTGGGTTTTTTCTAGCCTATCTTTTGTATAAAATTGGTTATGAAAAAATTTTGGAGCATAGCTTCTTTTTTTTTCTTTTGGTTTCCGTCGGATTGATTCTTGTTTTTGTTCCCCCGATTGGATTGAAAATCAATGGGGGGAGTAGATGGATCTCTCTAGGCGGCTTAGTCTTCCAGCCCTCTGAAGCAGCTAAATATCTTTTTCCTTTGGTCTTTATCCAACAGTTTTCTAAGTGTACCAAGTTACATTTTGTAACGTTTATTCGTCTCCTACTTCCTCTCTTTTTTTCTCTTTTTTTGATTTTGCTCGAACCAGATAATGGGACGGCAGCCCTTTTAATCCTTACTATGATAGCTCTATTTTTTCTTACCAAAATTCCCTCCTTCTATTGGGCCATTCCCTTTTTTTCCCTTATTTTAGTGGGAGGTACCCTTGCCTATCATATGCCCCATGTGAAAAGTAGGATTGCTGTCTATTTGCACCCCGAAAAAGATCTCAAAGGCAAAGGACATCAACCCCATCAAGCCAAAATTGCAGCGGGCTCCGGTGGACTATTGGGAAAGGGATTGGGAGAATCGTTGCAAAAATTGACCTATTTACCTGAAGCAAGAAGCGATTACATTGCAGCCATTTTTGCAGAAGAATTTGGTTTTATTGGCATGCTGGGTTTGATTAGTCTCTATATGACAATTTTATTTTCCGGAATATCTATTGCTATGAGAAGTCATAGTTTACATGGATTTTACACGGCAGCTATTTTGACTTTTCTTCTTTGCATTCAGGCTTTTGTAAATCTTGGGGTTGTTTCCAATCTTTTGCCTAGCAAAGGCACCACTCTTCCTTTTATCTCTCAGGGGGGGAGCGCTCTCATTGCAAGCCTTTGTGCCTTAGGAGTACTTTTAAGTGTAGCTAGAAATGAAGAAAAAAAAGAAAGATCATAGAATACTCATTGCCGTAGGAGGAACGGGTGGGCACATTTTTCCCTCCCTGCAGCTAGCAGAGAAATTAGAAGAGAAAAATATCCCTATCTGTTTTGCAGGATATAAGCTTGCTACCAATCCTTTTTTCCCTAGAGAGCGCTTCTCTTTCCAAGAGATTCGAAGTGCACCACTGAAAAGAATCGGTGGAATTATACTAGGAGTAAAAGATGCGATCTCTTTATTTCGTACCTTCAAGCCAACTACAGTAATAGGTTTTGGTAGTTATCACACCGTACCGCTGCTCATTGCAGCTAAATTGTTTCGGTGCCAATTGATTCTGTTTGAGCCCAATGTAATTTTAGGAAGGGTAAATTCCTTATTTTCTTTGGTAGCAAAAGATCTCTGTATGCAATTTCCTCCCTCACATAGGCCTTGGAAAGAGCCTACCATGATCAAAAGATTGCCATGGAAAATAGTCCCAATACTCCATAAAAGAGAGAAAAAAGAGAAAAGGATACTTATTTTTGGTGGATCGCAAGGAGCAAAAATCCTCAATGAAACATTGCCTCAAGCCTTGAAACAGTTAGCTAAAAAAGTCACTATTGTTCATATCGCAGGAAAGATGAAAGAAGAGGTGGAATCAGTTTATAAACAAGAAAAAATTGCTGCCACTGTCCTTGCCTTTCATCATCACATGGGAGAGCTTTATGCAGAGGCTGATCTAGTGATTGCTCGAAGCGGGGCATCCACCATTGCTGAATTGATTCATTACGAGAAGCCCTCTATTCTGATTCCCTACCCCTTTGCTACCCATAAACATCAAGAAAAAAATGGTTTCTTTTTGCAAGAGATAGGGGGAGCTCTAGTAATAGATCAGCTCTTTTTACAGCCGGAATTATTAGCTGAGAAGATAGATGAAGTGCTAGAGAAAAAAGGAATGGAGATGAAAAAGGCACTCAAAGCTTATAAAAAAAGAGAATCAACAAAAGATTTTGTAGAGCTTATTCTAGAGAGGTAGGTATGGAATGTTATTTTATTGGTATCGGTGGTATGGGAATGAGCGCTTTGGCCTCTTTAGCTTTAGATAAAGGATACAAAGTATATGGTAGTGACCTCTCCTTGAATCAAATTTGTGATGCTTTAGCAAAACGAGGGGCGAAAATTTCTGATAGATCTTCTCCAACTAGCTTTCAAAAGGGAATGAAGATTATCTATTCTTCAGCGATTTCTGAGGATCATCCAGATAGGAAAAAGGCAAAAGAAGAAAAGCTTCCTCTTCTGCACAGGTCCGAATTTTTGCAAGAGCTGATGAAAGGGAAAAGACAAATTATTGTGAGTGGTTCCCATGGGAAAACCACCACCTCTGCCATACTGGCCCACCTTATGGAAAAAACAGGAACTGATCCTTCCTATATATTAGGAGGGCTCCTTTTGCCTGAAAGAAAAAATGCGAAGAAGGGTAATTCCCCTTTTTTCTTAGCGGAAGGGGATGAGAGTGACGGCTCTTTTTTGAATACAGATCCTGAATATGGGATTTTGACTTCTATAGATATGGATCACTTAGACAAATGGAAGAGCAGGGAAAATTTGCTAAATGCCTTTTCAGAGTTTATGAAAAAATGTAGGACTCTCATTTGGAATTATGA
>CAYPKB010000009.1:9902-14614 GCA_964411185.1 uncultured bacterium | reverse complement strand
AAGCTCTTTGATAGGCTTGTACCAATTGTTTTTTTGTAAGCATACCGTAGACAGCTGCAAGCTTTTGCTTCTCTTCCATCTGGATTCCATAATCCGATTTTTTTCTTCTTTTCGCTCCGTGGACTCCTGGGGGGTTAGGCTTATGCAAAAGGGGATTGCGAAGTCTTCCAAAAATATTTACTCCAAATTTACGAGCGATACGATTTTTCGGTCCTCTGTAACGAGACATGCTTACTCCATTCAAGGTTAAAAACGATTATGGGAATAGATCATAATCAGAAACTCAATTTTGAACAAGGAGAGATATGCAAGCGGTGTGAAGTAAAAAATTTACCCATTTTCTCCCTTTTCTGAGAGGGTTCTGATGAATTCTCCTTCTTGAGAAAAATATAGAGTTGCTATATACAATATGATTCTTATGTATTGGGTAGCAACTTTTTATCACTTCCTTACCATTCCCAATCCCCAGAAAGAAGTGCAAGAGCATAAAGATTTTTTTTCAGGGAAAGATGTCAAAGGTCGAATCTATATCGATGACCAAGGAATCAATGCTCAATTTAGCGCTCCTTCCTCACTCGTAGAAGAGTATGTGGCTTGGATTGAAGAGAAACATAAGAGTCAGCCTATTGATTTGAAATATGATCCTGCAGAGGAACATGCCTTCTATAAATTGAAAATTAAAAGCCGGCCTTTAGTTGCCTTTGGATGTAGAGTAGATCTACAAAAAAGGGGAAAACATCTTTCGCCTGAGGAGTGGAAAGAGAAGTTAGAAAAAGATAAAAAAAAGATTATAATAGATGCTAGAAATGACTACGAGTCCAAGGTTGGTCATTTCGATGGTGCTATTTTGCCATCTTGTAAAACCTTTCGAGAGTTCCGAAAGCTTGCCGATGAGCTAATGGAAAAAATAGATGAAGAAACAGAAGTAATGATGTATTGCACCGGAGGAATTCGGTGTGAGTACCTCTCCTCTTATTTTCGTGAAAAAGGGGTAGATAAGGTCTATCAATTAGAGGGTGGCATAGTAAGATATGGCCAAGTCGAGGGATCTAAACATTGGAAGGGTAAGCTTTTTGTCTTTGACGATAGGTTGGTAGCTCCTGTTGAAAAGGAAGAAAATGAGATTATTAGTCGCTGCACACTCTGCAATACTCCATCTGATACCTATTACAATTGTGCAAATATGGATTGTAATGATCTCTTCCTTTCCTGCAGAGAATGTATCGAAAAAATGGAAGGGTGCTGTTGTGAAACCTGTAAACAACACCCAAGAAAGCGTTCTTTCGAGCTCACAGACAGACCCAAACCATTCAGAAAACTGCCAAAAAGTTGTCACTCCTCAGTATAGGGGAAGTTATTTCCATCATTTTCATCGTATAACTCTTCCTGCTCCAGTAGTTCCATAGCGGCTTCTTTTAATGTTTTTAGTCCCTCTTGAAACCCAAGCTTTCTTGATACTTCGTCTAAAAATCGAATTTCTGAGGCTAATTGGTCGTTTACAGATTCTAATTTGGCAATTTTTTTTATTAAATGATCCATATAATTCCCCCTAACTGTCTATCTTTTGGAGGTGCAAAAAGCATGCCAATCGAGAAAAAAAGTTCATAATCTCTAAGTAAAAAAGAGGACTTTCTTTTCTATTTGTTATGTTTTTTGAAAAAAAAGAGGTAAATTTTTCCACTACGGGTTGCATAATTTTCCACATAGCAGTAGAGTTTTTTTTAATAGGACTTTGCTTACATGTAGAGGAATTCGTTAACCGTTAAACGTAAGGAAAATATTATGGTATCATTTGTATGGATCTTTTTTTGCAGCTTAGTATTAGCTCTTCAATCCTGTGGCGGAGGTGGTCAAACGGATCAACGCCCCAGAAGTATGGATAGAAATCAAAAAGAGATGAGAGATCAAAGAAATGGTGATCGTTATATGGACAAAGAAGAAGATGATGATTGGGATCTTCCTAGATGTCCAGAAGATCGAAATCAGTCTAAATTAGATACACCTGTGACAGAAAAGGTAAATGTTTCTGCCGCGCCAAAAAAAGATGAAGAGTCTATTTCTGCTGCTAAAAGAAGTATGAAAGAGGAAATTTCCACCTCTCTTTCTGCTCAGAAATAAACTAATGTGAAACATCCGTTTCTAGACGGATGTTTCTTGCGTTATTTCAAGAACCTTATGCCTTGCGTGCGCATACGTTCACGCATTTCTTCCGAAGGTACATGGTAAATGCATGTTCCTATATCACCGCCAATTATGGGTCCTATAACGGGGATCAATAATGCTATGCTAATCAGAGGATTTCTTTTTTTCGCTTGCATTACAAAATCACTTTTGAAATTTTTACCGGTAAGGTTTTCTGCCAGCCATACGCCGAATTTTAGGATGAGTAACCCTAAATTTTTTACAGTGCCTATTCCAGGAATGATATCATAGATATCCATATGAGCTTCTTCAAGAAAGCCTTTTAAGCATGGGCAGCCTTGGGAGCATTTCGTCTCAGGTAAAGACATAGTTTTATCTCCTTTTTATTTTAAAATTATATAATTATTTTAAACTTTTTTTTATTAAAAATAAACAAATTATTTTTATTTATAATAAACTATTGTTATTTAGTTTGTTGTGAAAGGAATTCAGGTAAATAAAGGTTTTATCTACTTTGTTGTCAGTGATTTATGCTAATAAAGTATTGGGAATGGTTCTAAATGCACGAGGGCGTCATTTTTTTAAGTAATTGTAGCCTAAATGCTTATGGTTGTGTTGGCCAATGGAGTAGAAAAATAATGTTCATTGAAGAGTAAATAGATTTATTAAAGTCAGGTAGTAAAGCATTAGTATCAATAGAGAGCAGAACCCCCTTTTCAAGAGGCCTGCTCCACAATCCTGCTGTGCTCTTTTTCAGCCTCTTCATGCGAAAGAGTTTTATATGGATCTCTATAGTAGAAGCGAAGAGTGATATGTACAACTTCTGGGTTAGAGGGATCTTCATACCTATCCCAAACCACTACCTTTTGCAACAAGGAAGAGTTACACTCCTCTATTTTATCTAGAAGAGTCTGGACTGGAGTCTCTTTTGATAAAGGGATAGTCCAATCTCTTTGAGTGCCGGGAAATTGGGGTAGAGGCTCCATCAAGAAAGGAGATTTCTCTATTTCTAGTAGGGAAAAGAGATCTATCTGAGCAAATAGAACCTTTTCTTTGATATCGAAAGAAGATAAATAATTGGGGTGTATCTCACCCAGCACTCCTAGGGTTTTTCCCTCTTTAGAAAGCAATTGCTGTTTATAAGGATGAAAGAAGGGGTGGGAGGAAGTTTCAAAGGAAATAGATGCGCCCTGTCCTGTGAAAAACTGCTCAACAAGTCCTTTCAAGCTGAAAAAATCCCATTTCATTGTTTCAGAGGAAAAGTGGTGAGGGGAGAGAGCTCCTGTTACTATAATCCCTGCTGCTAGATGTTCTTTGATTTTCTCTTCTTGTTTCGTATGCAGATAACTCAGTTCAAAGAAAGAGAGATCTTTATTACCATGGGATAGGTTCTCTTTGACTACCTCTAAATGAGAACCAAAAAGAGAAGATCGCAAAATAGAGTGTTCTTTGGATTTGCTATAGATAGTGGATATTCTATTTTTGATCATCGGATCATGACTTTTTTCAGCAAGAGACTCACTTATCAAATCGCAAGTGATAATCTCGTAGAGTCCCAATTTGGTTAGAATTTCCCTAGATCGAGATTGTAATTCCCGCAAGGGAGAGTTTTGAAATCGATTCATTCGAAAAGATGGATTGCTTTTAGGGATGGTATTGAACCCATACAGCTTGGCTATCTCTTCTATCAGATCAATGGGCTGGTTTAGATCATGACGATAGAGGGGGGGAGTCACCTCTATTTCTCCACTTTTATCTCTTTTTGTTTTGCATTCCAGTCGTTTGAGCATAGACTCCATTTCTGATCCTGTCAGAGAGACACCTAAAAATTGGGCAGCCTTTTTAGGATGAAAAGATAGGCTTTTGCTGGAAAAAGTCTTTTTATAAACGGAAAGAGTAGAGAGCTTTCCATGGCATAAGGAAGAGAGGATTTGAGAAGCATGGTTTAGTGCATGTAAAGTAATTTCTGGATCGATTCCCTTTTCAAACCGAATAGAGCTCTCTGTTTTATAACCTAATTTTTTCTGACTTTGCACAATGGCAGAAGAAGAAAAATAGGCAGCTTCCAAAAGGATATTTTTTGTTCTTTCTGATACGGAGCTGTGTAAACCTCCCATCACACCTGCAATGGCTATAGGAGAATTGGCGTCCTGAATCAGGAGCAGTTCTTTTGCTGACCGGGGTTGGTTGTCCAGAGTGGTGAAATTTTCTAAACTACCTTTTTTTACACTGATTTTACTACCCTGTAATTGATCTAGATCAAAGGCATGCATAGGCTGCCCATATAAGAGCATCATCAAATTGGTGATATCTACTACATAATTGATGGATCGAAGGCCACATCGTTGCAAGGTAAACCTAAGGGCAAGAGGGGTTGGAATCATGGAGATATCTTGCAATGATCTAGTACTATATAGAGGACAATCTTCGGAAGATACTTCTATAGATAGAGGATTATCAAATTCTTCTTTAGGTAAAGAGAAATCGGGAAGATGGTAAGGAAGTTCTAAGGTAGCACTAAGCTGTCTTGCTATTCCAAGCGCGCTTTGACAGTGACCCAAATTGGGAGT
>CAYPKB010000009.1:0-9892 GCA_964411185.1 uncultured bacterium | reverse complement strand
GTCGTAGACTTCATCTTCCAAAAGTTTTGAAAGATCTTCTCCGGGTTGCATACGTTCATGAATACGCAGGACCCCATTTCCGCCCTCTTCCAGACCTATTTCTTCTTGAGAGAGAAGCATCCCACTGGAGAAAACCCCTCGGATTTCTTTGGGACGGAAGGTTCTTTCTTCTCCTAAATCATCTATGAATAGGGCTCCTTCTTGCACCAAGGGAACGAGGTCTCCTTCCTGAACCGTTTGATCACCACAGACTACAGTGAGGTTTTTTGATCCATCAAAAAGAGTGACAAGATTGAGTCGGTCCGCTTTAGGATGTTTTTCTCTTTTTTTTACCTGGGCTACCAGGATAGGAGAAAAAGGTAGTCTGGCATTTTCTATTCCTTCTACTTCTAGACCGAGATCTGTCAAAAGCCGTTCAATCTGATCGAAGGGAAGTTTTTCTTTGAAAAAGTGGTTGAGTAAGGATTGCGTAATTTTCATAAATATACCGTAGAGAGATACGATAAAATAAGCTCTTATTTTGATCCACCCTTAAGGAAGGGGATCATAACCTCCGGGATGCCAAGGAGCGCATTTTCCCAGGCGCTTAAGGGTTAAAAAGAGGGCATATATCCAGTTTTTCTTTTCAAAAGCCTCTTTGGCATAGGTAGAGCAACTTGGATAGAAACGGCACCTATCCCCGAGAAGGGGGCTAATCCATTTTTTATATAACCGGATACAAAGAAGAAAAATTTTTTTCATAGGTCTTTCTTGCAATAGAAAAAAGATTCTCTTGCTGTGAACCATTGTGGCAGGTATATTTTTTTCCACCAATGCGAAAGTGGTGGAATTGGTAGACACGCTACCTTGAGGGGGTAGTGGGAGCAATCCTGTAGGGGTTCGAGTCCCCTCTTTCGCAATTTATTTTTTAGCTATCTTCTTTACTTCTTTTTCTAACTTCTCCACATCATGCTCTTTCAACGCTTTTTCTATTTGACTAAGCTCGCTTTCCACAGAGAGTTGTAACTCTTTAGCCATCTTTTTAGCCTGTTGTAACAACTTGGCTAGATCTTTTTCATGGTGTTTGATCAATTTGGCTATTTCCTCTTCTTGCTCTGAGAGAGTCTCTTTCATTTTGGGGGAGTCTGCAAATTTTTTTTGGTTCTCCATACTGGAAATCACCCCTTCATTATCATGAGTGAATCCCACAATCTCAGAAAATTTTTTCCAAAGTTTTTCCCAATCTTCTTTGTTTTTTGCACCGTCTACCATTGACCCTCCTTAAATAAATAGAAACAGATCGATTCTATTTTTTCTTGTAACCTATCCTCTATATTCGCTTGGGTAAGCTCAGAAAAGAGCTTGGATTTGGCTAAAATTTTCATGGCTTCCCACTCTTTTGCATTAAAACAGAAAGCAGATTTTGATGCATGGAAAAGGCAGAGAGAGTTTCCTTCTTCGATAGCTGTGGCTTTGGCTTCACATTTTGAGCAAGTATCATTCAGCAGAAAAACGCCTTCATGGAGTAATAATTTGAGTTGGAAGGAGAGCCATAAATGCAAAGGAGAAGAAGAGAGAGTCATTTTTTTTAGATAACTTTGAAAAAGCAGATAAAGTCCTTCTGCCTTTTTTAAAGGCATCTGGGTATCTAAAATGGCTTTTGCCATTTTGGCTGCATATTGAAAGGAATCATAGTCATGGGTAGTAAAACCCTGCAAAAAATCAGCTTCTTGCAGCCAGAAAAGGTCCGACTTTTTTCTGGTAACTTTTCCTTGAATTGTAGGAAAGGGAGATTGAAGGAAGGCATATTTTTTGCCAAAGCAGATAGCCTGTATGATCCCTTTTTCTCTGGTAAAAAGATGAGCTAAAAATTTTCCTTGCAATAGATCTTTCGTACGAAGAACAATACCTTCAACCAATTCCATCTCTTCTTTCATCTTGTACAGTTTACTCCTTTGTCCAGAGTAGTCAATGGAAGAAAATTGCAAAAAACTCCCATTTCCTATAAAAAAGTACCCTTGCACCGATAGCTCAATTGGATAGAGTACTTGGCTTCGGACCAAGTGGTTAGAGGTTCGAGTCCTCTTCGGTGCGACAATAATTTTTCTTTTTTTTTCTTATTATTTCATGCACTATGAGTCCAGAAGGAGAGGATAAAAGAATATGGCAAAGAATCTAAAATTCGAAACAGAAGGCTACAGTGTAGAAATTGTAAGCAGAAATGTAGCCATTACCGATCCTTTGCGAGATTATATTTTTGAAAAGCTTTCAAAAATAGAAAGATTCTCGAAAGATTTGCTAGATATACTAGTCACTTTAGATGTCATCAAATTAGAAAAGTCCTGCTCTATTGTCATCCATTTTCTCCATTATAGAATCCAAGCTCATGCTAGTCAGGATGATTTATATGAAGCGATAGATAAGGCTACTGATCGCATTTGCCGTTTGGTAAAAAAATATAAAAAACAGCTGCAGGAAAAAAGAGCATTGAATGCAGGAGCTGTTGATTTAGAGGTGAATGTCCTAGAGCCCCAGCGAGATAATTTAGAAGAGATCAATACGGATATCGAAGCAGAAAATTGGCGCAGAGAACATGATAAATTCTTACTGCACGAAGTGGTAAAAACTGAAACGATGCCCATTCGCATGCTGACAAGAGAAGAAGCTATCATGAAAATAGAGCTTTCAGGAGAACCTTTTCTTATCTTCAAACAAGAAGAAGATCAAAAACTCAAAGTCATTTACAAACGAGAAGATGAACAGTTAGGAATCATCGAATTGGAAGGAATGTAAATGGAGAGGATCTTCGATCCCATTCGTAAGAAATGGGTCGCCCTGACTCCGGAAGAAAAAGTCCGTCAGAATCTTTTACAGCAGATGCTCTCCGTAGGATATCCCAAATCTTCTTTGATCGTAGAAGTAGATCTTTCCCACCTAATGAGAAACGCCAGCCTTCCCAACAGGCGAGTGGATATCCTCTGTGGAAAATTCTTTGAACAGACTTTCCATCCTCTTTTGGTAGCAGAGTGTAAAAAAGGCAGATGGAATAAGGAGGCGCAATCTCAGGTGGAAGGGTATTGTGCTCTGGTATCTTCTCCTTTTTTTTTGCTGGCAGATAGTGAGAAAGTAGAGACCTATCTTCTGGATGATAATGCTAAAGCAAATAAGATAGCCTCTATTCTACCTTTTTCTTCACTCCTTCAAATATACAGGGATATGTGTGATGCGAGAATTGCCCGCTCTAGTTAAGAAACCCTATGACCCCTCTTTGCCCACTCCTAAAGAAGAAGAGATAGAGAAAAAAGAGATAGAGAGGCTGCTTTCAGAAGTAGATCTATCGGCTGAGGCTATCATTCTCTGCGGAACTGGATTAGGTTCTATCTTTCCTAAGCTCTATGCTCTTTTAGATAAAAGCTATATCTTTGTTATCGAAGAAGAGGAAGCTATGATAAAAAAGTTTTCTTCGCATTCTATTAACACTACTTTTTTTGCCCATCCTCGTTCTTTTCTTTTTTACCTCTTTTCCTCTTTTCAATTAGAAGAAATTCTTCGATCTATTGGCTGGAAGATAGGATTTTCTTCCTATCAAATCCTCTCATTTTCTAATAGCTATTCTCTTCAAGAAAAGATAGGTAGCATATTCCCTTCTATTCATAGAGAAATAGCAATGACACTTTCTGAATATGCTGATCTTGGTATAGAGGGATATAAAAATATCTATTGTAATTACCTGCAATTGGAAAGCTCCTCATCTCTGGCTTCTTGGAAAGATAGTTGCAAAGGTCTGCCGGTAGTCATCTGCGGAGGGGGAGCCAGTCTGCAACAAGTCCTACCTACAATTGATCCATCAAAGTCGCTCATTTTTGCAGGTGGACAAAGTTTAGATACGTTATTTCAGCATGGTATACCTATAGATCTTGGAGCTTCTATGGATCCAAGAGCTAGTGTGGATAAAGTAAAAGGAGTCTATCCAAACCTTCCCTTTTGTTTCCATGGTAAGACTAACCCCGACCATTTCTCTTACCTCAATGATGAGCTTATCTATCTCTCTTGTAATCCTCACCATCCGTTAGAAAGCTGGCTCTGGGAGGAGGAGATCGTACTCGATGCAGGATGGAATGTGATCAATACTCTGGTTGCTGCAGCTCTGTATTTGGGGTGTGGTCCTATTATTTTAGCTGGAGTGGATTTAGCTTTTTCTGAGGATGGATATTATGGTAAAGATAGCCTTCCTATCTTTGAGGAAGAAAGAATAGAAACAGAAGATTTTCGCGGGGAAAAGATCTTTACCAAAAATGATCTTCTCCAGGCAAAAAAATGGTTAGCAAGAAAGGGGGAAGAAAATCCAGGCCGAATCTTTCTTGCTGCAGAGAGCGGACTTTCTAAAGGAGAAAACATTCCTCTTTTTCCCCAAGAAAAATGGAAAGAGCTCCCTGCTAGAGATTATCGAAGCTTTCTTGCGAGACCGGATCTGCGTCGCAGTATCCTTCCTACGCAAGAAAAGAGGAGAGAAAAACTGGAAAGAGTTATGCACAGTTTGGACAGTTGCTTGGAAAAAGTCTCTATCATGATAGAGAGCTCTCTTTCTCAAATAGAGCCATTAGACCATGAGATAGCCCATATGCTTATTTTAAAACCTTATTGGGATATTTGGCATTGGAGCTTTGAAAAAGAGGTCGAAAAAGAAGGGGAGTTTTCTTCTTGGAAAATGGCTCTACACCAACTTCTTTTTTTCCAGGAAATGGCAAACAAACATAAGAAAATCATCCAAGAGGTAATGACAAGATGCGCTATGAAATAAAAGAGGGAATCCTTTTTATCCAGGATGAAGAGTTGGGTTTAGATGTCAAAGAGCTATTTTTGTTGCCCTCTCTACAAGATACTACAAACTGCTTAGAAAAAGAAAATCATCGTTGGTTAGAAAAAAAAGGGGTTGTACATGGTGAATATCAGATCCTTCATCCTAATCAAACGCTAATGAGTTCTTGTTACTATTTAGAGGGAAGGCTACATGGCCCTTCTCGCTTCTATTCTGAAGAGGGAAAGCTTTTATCAGAAAGCTGGTATCTTCATGGAAAGAAAGAGGGGAGAACGAGAAGATATTTCCTATCTTCAGCTCTTTCTGCTGTAGAAAAGTGGAAAGAGGGAAAAATGCATTTAGACCAAAACTACTTTTATGAAGATGGGAAAACAAGAGCTCATCTTATCTATCAGATGGGAAAATTAGATGGAAAGGCCTGCTATTATTATCCGAATGGATCCCTACAGAGAGAGGTGACTCTGAAAGAGGGAAAAAAGCATGGCTGGGAGAAAATTTTCGATAGGGAAGGAACTCTGTTAGATGAAGGGGAATATCACATAGGGGTTCCTATAGGAATACACCGAAGATGGCACCGAGATGGAAAGGTAGCAGAAGTAAGAGAATATCAAGCTGATGGCAGCTGGAACAAGAAAATCTGGGATGAGGAAGGAACTCTTCAGTTAGAAGAAGAGCTTCTTCCTTCATCAGGGGAATTTCGAAGAAGAGAGAGAGGTCCGGATGGGACTATGGAAGAGAAAAAAAGAGAGATAGAATCTCATGTCTTCTTGTGATTTTTACCAAGAGATGGTTCAAAGGTACCTAGAAAGATATCCTCATTATACCCTATATCTTTTGGGAGAAGAACCATATCCCCTTATAAAAAAAGAAGAGGGATTCGATCTTCTCTGTAAAGAGAGATTTCTCTATGGAAGAGAAGATATCCTATCATGGCATGAAAAATATTGGAAAAGTCGTTTTCCTATAGAAGCAACTCATCTCTACCTATGGGGTCTTGGATTAGGATTTAGTTATCTTTCTGTGCGGTCTTGGCTCGAGCAAGATGAAAAAAGAAAGGTGATTTTTTTGGAAGAAGATCCAAAAATTTTACTCTCTTTTCTCTCTACAGAAATAGCACAAGAGATGGTGGTAGATCCTAGGATAGAGATTCTATTATTGCCTGACGGAGATCTATCTCAACTATCTATCACCGAAGATAGAGTAGAGTTCATTGCCTCCCCCCACTGCGAAGAGGAAAAAGTTTCAGAGAAGAAACAGCTCTTCTTTCGCCAGGCAACCCTTGATGAGGGAGTGTTTTTAGATAGGATCTTTAGTCATATACCTTTTTCTCATTTTATCCGAAATTATCCTAAGGCTTTAGAAGCGTTTTTCCCCCAGAGATGGAAAGATCGCTGCAAAGATATTCCTGCTATTTTATGCGGAGCAGGACCTTCTTTAGAGCTTGCTGACACTTTTCTTCGGGAGGCAAAAGATCGAGCTCTCCTTTTTGCCGGTGGATCTGCTATTTCAGCTCTTGCTGCCAAAGGGATTCCTTTTGATTTTGCCATGGCTCTGGATCCAAATAGGGAAGAATATGTCCGATTAAAACCTGCCATTTTGCCCAATACTCCTCTTTTATATACTCATAGAACCTCACCGGAAGTGTTTGATCTTTTTTCTTCTCCTTTGGGATATGTCAGAAGTGTTATGGGACAGGTGGTAGACTTATGGGCAGAAGAACAATGGAGAGAAGAGGGAGAACCTATAGGATTTGATCTCTCCGATGAGGCAATGTCTGTAACTACTCTTTTACTTTCCCTCCTTTCTCACCTTGGATGCCATCCAATTATTTTATGCGGAGTGGATCTAGCCTATGTTGAAAAAAAACGATATGCAGAAGGTGTAGGTGTAGATGCAGGGGAACAATCCAAAATGCATAGAGCAGAAGAGAAAAGATTTTTGATTCCTGGAAAACAGGGAAAAATTGAGAGTTGTACTCGTTGGATCATGGAGATAGAAACGTTAAATGCATTTGCCAAAATGCATTCCAAAAAAAAGATTTTTGATGCCTCTCCTTTAGGCGCTCTTTTTTCAGATATACCTTTTGCCTCTTTTACCACTCTATTGCAAGAAGAACTCTCCCTTTCTAGGGATCTTTCGGGATTCACCCACTCTCTACTCACAGAAGATAAGAAAATCGATCCTAAGCTCCATAAAGAGGCTTTAGTTGGCTTAGAAAAAAGCCTGGTCAATTGCAAAAACTATACAGAGAAAATAGCAGCTCATCTTTCTAAAAATAAAGAGATTTCAGGTAGGGCCGTTCTGTACGAATTAGAGTTAGAAGAAGAGATTGCCTACCAGCTTATCTTTTATGATACGCTGAACTATTTACAAAAAAAATATCCAGATGACATCGGCCATGTTTGGAAAAAATTGCATGATCTAATCGTTGTCTACAGCGAAAAATTTTTAACCTATCCTTTGTAGAAAATAGATATTTTTTTGTTTGTATAAATCAACCTATTTCACAGGTTATAAAACCTGGAAAATAGGTTTTATAATAAGGAGTTTTTGTGTGGGATTCGCGTTTCCTCTATCAAATAGATAGCTGGTATTTTCTCAGTTTATTTTGCAGGGTACGTAAGGTAATTCCCAGTTTTTTTGCAGCCTGCGTTTTACTACCTAACTTTTCCAATGCGGCTATGATAGATTCTTTTTCTATTTCTTCTAGAGGGAGAATTTCTCTTTTTTGTTTTTTCGTTTGGAGAAAATGGAGATAAAGGTCTTGTGGGTCTATTCTTCTTTTTTGATCGAGGACTACTGCTCTTTCCATGAGGTTTCCGAGTTCTCTGACATTGCCAGGCCAATTGTATTGTAATAATTTTTCTTCTGCCTTTTTTGAGAGAGAGATGAGAGGTTTATGGTTTTCTTTACAAAAACGCTCTAGAAAGTATTTTGCCAAAGGGAGTATATCCTCTTTTCTTTCTCTAAGAGGAGCTATATGAATGGGTATGACATTCAATCGATAGAAAAGGTCCTCTCTTAAAACTTTTTTCTCTATAGCCTCTTTCATATCTCTATTGGAGGTGGAGATAATACGTACATCTACTTGTATCGATCTTTCGGAGCCTATTCTTTCGAAAGATTGTTCCTGTATGGCTCGAAGGAGCTTGGCTTGTAGAGTGATAGGTATTTCCGTTACTTCATCTAATAGAAGAGAACCTTCATGTGCAAGCTCAAATCTTCCCAATTTTCTCTGTGTGGCCCCTGTAAAAGAGCCTTTTTCATGTCCGAAAAATTCAGATTCCAACAGAGTTTCCGGAATGGCAGGACAGTTTACCGTAATGAAGGGTCTGTTTTTTCTTTTCGAAAGGAAATGGATCGCTTGCGCTATTACCTCTTTACCCGTTCCAGACTCACCTGAAATAAAGACACTAGCAGAGCTCTGTGCTATTTGTTTCAAGTCTTGCATCAGCTGCTTCATAAAAGGGCTTTCAGCTATGATTTTAGCATGTTTACTGTCTCTTACCTCTTCAATTTCCTCTTTGAGTTTCCTATTTTCTGAGAGTAAATGAGATTGTTGTTCTACTTTTTCTAAAATGGTAACAAAAGCATCTACAGAAAAAGGTTTAATAAGATAGTGGAAAGCTCCCTGATGCATCGCTTCGACAGCATTTTCAATGCTTCCGTACGCAGTCATGAAAAGTACAATGAGAGAAGAATCTATTTTTTTTGCCTCTTTGAGCAGGGAGAGTCCATCTTTTTTCGGCATTTTCATATCTGTAATAAGTAGATCGAAGGATTCCTTTTGTAAATGGGCATATCCCTCTTCTCCATTGGCAGCAACTACTACTTTTTTATTTTTTCTTTTCAGAACTTCTGCAAGGAAATTTCTTATCAGTGGGTCATCATCCACCAGGAGTATTTTTTCAATAGACATATTTTTCCTCCTATCTTTTCAATGGAAGTTTGATGGTGAAAGTGGTCCCCTGCCCAAGCCGAGAACGAAGCTCTATTTGTCCAAAATGAGCCTGAATAATGCGATAGGTCTCAGGAAGGCCAAGCCCATTTCCACTGCTTTTTGTAGTAAAAAAAGGTGTAAAGATCTTTTCCTGTTCCTCTTCTTTGATTCCACATCCTGTATCACTAACGGTAAGTAGCAGATGTTGGTTTTGTTTCAGAAGAGTAAGAGTCAGTTCACCTCCATCTGGCATGGCTTGATAGGCATTGACAATGAGATTGATCAAAGCTGATCTCATCGTATTTGGATCAATGGGAGCAAAAAAGGGTTCTTCTGAAATATGGAGTTGAAATTTCACATTTTTTGGAAAAGATGGATCTACTTCCAAGAACTTCTTCAACTTTCGTAAGAAAATGGAAATATCGGTAGAAACAGGATGTACCTCTATAGGTCTTGCATACATGAGCACTTTGCCCACAAAGTTTTCCAAGGTTTTTACTCCCTCTAAAATCGATTGGACCATCTCTTCTTGAGGAGTCTTTCTGAGATCCTGTTGTAACAAAGAGGCGTAACCTTTTATGCCCCCAAGAGGATTTTTGATCTCATGAGTTACTGTTGAGATCATCTCTCCCAATTGTTTCATTCTGTCATTACGGGCTGCAATTTTCTGCCATTTATGTACCTCGGTAATATCTCTTAGTAAAAGAATAATTCCATGATACTCTGGATTGCCTTCTAAGATGAAAGAGGTAAAAATTTCTAACTCTTTTTCTCTACTTTCAGATTGAGGCAGAGAGAGGTAATAGAGCGATTGAACCACTCCATAGTTCAAAGCATCTCTTAGAGAAAAGCCAAAAAAGGAATCGGGAAAATGGTTCCAAAACTTTTTATATAGAAGGCTTTCTGCTTTGAGCTGCAAAAGATGTTCTGCCATCTCATTGCAACAAAGAACTATCCCTTCCATATTGATAAAGAGGATTCCTTGAGAAATATGTTTCAGGATATTACTTAAAAAATCTGTGATCATATTGAGTTGGGCCACTTTTTCCATCACATTCTTTTTTGTGGCCTTCAACTCTCTTTGTAATTCTTCATGAAGCTCTATCAGGTTTTTTTTTTCTTCTGCAAAAAGGGAAAAGGCAGATGAGAGATGA